>NZ_JAKUEU010000017.1:0-80952 GCF_022663075.1 Bacillus cereus group sp. BfR-BA-01441 | reverse complement strand
TCTGTTAAGCAATGTTTGCTTTCGCCAACAGAAGAAAGGAGACCAGCACCATATATTTTTGGATCATCTATATTTCCAATCAATCCATATTCTACTGTCCACCAGAAAAGACGTGAAATTTGTTCAGCTTCTGATAAACCAGAAACTAAGTTTTGTTTTTCAATTACAGCATTTTCAGCAGCCTTAACTTCATCAGGAGTAGAAGTAGGGCTTTCTTTTACTATCGTTAATGTACGAACAGCTTCAAATGCATCATGTTCTTCTTTTGTAGAGAAAGCTTTTGCACCAATTTGCCCAAAACGTTTCACATATTTTGCATATGTAGGATCAAGTAAAATCGGTGCGTGTCCTGCGGCTTCGTGTACGATATCTGGCGCTGGTGTGTACTCGATATTTTCTACTTTCCGAATATCTGTTGCGATCGGTAGTAATCCGTGTCCTTGGAAATCGAAGAATGCTACGCCGGGAATAAGTCCGTCAATCGTTACAGCACCCCAGCCACTTGGTGCCAAACACTCATTCATTTCTTCTACTTTTGGAATTGAATCTATATTAATACCAGATGATTGTAGTCCGTTCACATAGGCTGGATGAGCAACGTCTTTTAAGAAGCTATGATTTTGTCTCATAATATAACGCCACACAGCGTGATTCACCGGTGTGTATTGATCATAATGTTGTGTGGATACGAATGGTTTTAAATGTGATGGAATTTCTGTTTTCTTTGTCATTTAGACATCCTCCTTTTTTTCAATAAAATTGAATATCGATTTCGTATAGCTTGTATCACCTCCTTTCATTTTTGTAAGCGCTTATAAAATTTTATCATAAGATTCGGAATTATTTAACATCTGTTTCTGTGAGAAATAGAAAAAGCCCCTATCGGAAAGTCCGATAGGGGCGAAAGAATCGCGGTACCACCCTATTTGTAAGTGAAAATATACTTACATCTCAATTAATGATAACGGAAAAATTCCGTCTTTTCCTTCATGCATAAAAGCACTACGAAAAAGAAGCTCCAGAATTGTAATTCATACTTATATATGTGCTAATTTCCACCGACCATTAGCTCTCTGTAACAGGGATATAAGATACTACTGCGATTCTTTCAACGCGTATATATGAAATTGTGTAAGAGGATGGACGCAAAAAAGTCCCTATCGGAAAATCCGATAGGGACGATAAAAATCGCGGTACCACCCTATTTGTAAACAACTAATTGTTTACCACTCACTTTACGATAACGGAAAGATCCGTCTTTCTCTTCATGCATAAAAAGCATTACGGGAAAGAAGCTCCAGAATTGTAATTCACGCTTGTATATGTACTGATTCGCACCAACCATCAGTTCTCTGAGACAGTGATATAAGTCGCTACTAGTATTCCTTCAAAGCCGATATATAATTCGTTCAACTAAACTATGTTTTGTATTATAAAACTATATTAAAAAAATTGTCAACAAAATTTTTTTATCCCGTGTTAATGAGCAGTAAAATTCCTACCTCAAAATTCGGTTGGAGTAAAGAAGTGAGAGGGGAGATTAACTGCCCGTAACTCCCGATTGGTGAAGGCTAATAATCAGTGGGGATGAACGAAATCTCCACTGATTAGAGTTTCACTTTATTTCACTTCTAAATTAACAGTTAAATTAGAGGTATTGCCAGCTGCATCAGTTGCTACAATGTGAATAGTATTTTTTCCTTCTTGTAATTGAGTACGATCGAAATAAATGTCATAGCTTTTCTCCCAAGGGTTCAGGAATGCCTGGTCCCATACACCATTTCCGTTAATTTCATATTGCATTCTCACTGGAATACCAGGTGCTATCCAACCAGATTCTGACATCCAATCTAGTAGAATATCATCAACTTTTCCTTTAATTACGAGATTTTCTTGGTCAACTTCGTATGTTAACTTAGGTGCAGTTCGATCAAGAAATACAGCAGCTGTTTGTTTTGTTTCTCCGCCAGAATTAGAAGCAACTGCTTCGATTTGATATAGCCCGTCAGCTAAAGGAGTGCCATCGGCTTTTGTACCATTCCATTTGAAAGGTTTGTATCCAGGAGTTGCATTTTTAGCTTGATGGATAATCCCTTGATACGTTACACGTTCTTTCGTAACTAAATTTGCATGCAATGTTACATCATCCACAGGCGCAACTAAATAGTAGTTGATGAGATTATCATCTAGTACGTGGTCGCCATTTGGGCTAAAAGTAGAATTAATAATTTCAAGTCCATCGATACGTTTATAATCTTTAGGATCGATACTAAATGTGAATGGAATTCGAATTTCTTCTTTTGCCCCTTGTTCTTTTACATATACATTTCCAGTATACACACCTTGTGGTAGTGAGCTATCTACAGTGATAGTAAATGGTTTTTCGGTACTACTATTCGGTTGAATGCTAATAGATGAAGGGACAGAAGCTTTTACTTTTGTGTTTGTGTTTGCATCTAGTAACTCCACACGAGTTGAAAAACTTTTCTTTTTACTAGAAAGGTTTTGTAATGTAACATTTTGCGTCAGTTTTACTTTTCCGCTATTTGGCTTAATAAGACCAAAGCTGACATTGTTAGGTTTTACTAATACATTTGTTTGAGTTGCTTTCGGAATGTTAATTAAACCTGATCCTTGTGCCATAACAGGGTATGTATTTTCATTGACATCATGTAATGTTTTTGCATTGTTAGCAAGAGCCGCTTTCAATTGTTCTGTCGTCCAATCAGGATGCATTTGACGCAAGAGGGCAACCGCTCCAGCTACTTGCGGAGCAGCCATACTTGTTCCGTTATGCGATTCATAGCCGCCTCGCGGTACTGTACTAGTAATTTGTACTCCAGGTGCAACAACATCAGGCTTTATTAGCCAACTTCCTTGTGATGGTCCTCTTGAACTAAAGTTACCGATAAGTTCTGTTTGCTTTGGTTGTCCAATTTTTATATTTTTCTTTCGTTTTGTAATTAAAGTTTTTAATTCTTCCCCATTTGTATTTGATAATTGCATTACTGGGACAGCTAGATGTTCACGTGAAAAATATTCCGGCATCATATTAATTTCTTTTTCGCTAGAGATTAATAACACACCAAGTGCCCCAGCTTGCTTCGCTTGTTCTGCTTTTACTAATGTACTAGAAGTACCTTGTAAAATAAGTGCGAATTTCCCTTTCACATCTTGTTTTGCATAATCACTTGGATTGCCATAACCAACGTATACAAGAGGGGAATCATTTCCTATTGGAAAATCGGATTTTGATAACGGTAACCCTTGATATGTTTTGCTGGAACCAGCTACTTGGAATGTTGAAAACGGGATAGAAACCGTAGATGCTCCAACAGAAATGACACTACTTGCGTTACCGGGAGCATCAACAGACCAAGGTTTTGGTCCGTCATTTCCATTTGAAACGACAGTAGTAACACCAAGTTTCGCTGCTCGTTCTAACGTTAATGTTACAGGCTGATCAGGTACATTTAAATCCTGCCCAAGGGAGAGGTTTAACACATCCGCACCATCTTGAATCGCTCGCTCAATCCCTTGGATAATATCATCTGTTGTACCAGTTCCACCGTCATTCATTACACGATAGGCTAGAATAGAAGCGTTTGGAGCAACGCCTTTAATTTTTCCATTACCCGCAATAATTCCAGCTACATGAGTACCATGTACGTTACCATCCATTGGATCGCTATCTTCATCAACCGTGTCATATCCACCGATATAATTTGCCTTTAAGTCAGGGTGTGTATAGTCTACGCCAGAGTCGATAATGGCTACTTTCATGCCTTTTCCATCAAGCGGTTTGCCAGATGGATCTTTTAAATTCCACGCTTCAGGTGCACCAATTGTCGGTCCACCGATGTTTGGTGCTTCTTCGTTAGTAGTACTTTTTGATGTTTCATGCAATTTATATGTTAAGTTCGGATAGACTGCTTTTACTTCAGGTAAAGAAGCAAGAGAGGTAATTTGATCTCCAGGAACTGAAATAGAGAATCCGGAAAATAACGTATTATACACTTCTTTAATTTTTGCACCAGGTGCTTTTTCTTTTATTTTCTTAGTCGTATCTTCTTGTGCTTTTTTTAGCTCAGCATGATAAGACTGCACATTACTATTTTGTAAATCTGGAGCATGCTGAATATTACTTTGAGCAGCGAGAGGTGCATGTTGCAATTCTACAATTACTGATATTTCTTTTGTTGTTTTCGTTTCAACATTTTGAGCAATTTTATGTTCTCCCCACTGTTCAATCGTTGTTTTTAATTGTGGACTAAATTGCTTCTCCTTTTGTAGTGATTCAGCATGAGCGCTTAAAGCTCCAAAACTAGAAAAGACAAGCGCCATGCTTAATAGTGTAGATGTAGTTTTTTTCATTGATACTCCCCCTAATAAAAAGTGCCAATATTCAGAAATGTAATCTTACATTTTAGTTAGAACTTATACATATAAATGTTGGATAAACTATACTTTCGACATAATTCATACCAATCCTCTATGAATTGAAAATTTCTTGGGGAATTTTTTCTGATTATGTCGAATCGATATTTTTCACATATTGTAGGAAGAAAGTGAGGAATGCTATGAGGGAAATGGAGTGATGGTATGAAAAGGCTAATAGTAAGTGGTAGTGTAGTGTTGTTTATGTTTTTATGTTCTATCGCTATTACTAGCGCAGAAAATAATAGTGTGAAAGTTGCTTTTATTCGTCATCATAACCTTTGGATTAAATTTGATGGGAAAGAAAAACAACTTACAAAAGGAGAGAACATAACAGGGCCAAAGTGGTCACATGATGGAGAATGGCTGGCATATGTAAAAGGGGAGAAACAAAATATTCTTGAGTTATATCGGCTGAAAGATGGAAAGAAAGTTACGCCGTTTCACTCAGAAGCATCGAATTATCAATGGTCACCAACAGAAAATATAATTGCATTTATATTTACAGGTACATTGAATACATTTGATGTAGAAAAAAAGAATGCAGATTTTGAAAATGTATCGGCTGGTGTGGGTGATTATGCATGGTATCCTGATGGAAAGAACTTTCTTGTATCCTCTGAAGCGCACTTACTTCCAACAGGATGGACAGGGGCTCAGCTATATGAAGTGCAAAAAGATGCACATATGAATCCTCACAAAATGAAGCATTTGTATGCATTGCCAAATGAACATGATGATTTTCTAGCGCTAGTAGCAAGTGGCTTTAAGTGGTCACCAGATCAAAAGTGGATTTCATTTTTAGCGGTACCGACAGCTTCATGGTCAGCTGATAGTAATACGCTTTGCTTAGTTCGAGCAGATGGTAGTCGGTTTGAAATAGTAGATCAAATGCTATTAAATACAGAATGGTTCAAATGGGCGCCATCAAAAAACATATTGGCTTATATTGAAGGAAGCGGGAGAGTTGCATTAGAGAATAAACATTTAAAAATAAAAGAACTGCCAGTACTCCAGCAGCAAACATTTACGCCGAAAGGATATGTGGATTGGGATTTTACATGGAAGAACGATAATGTAATTATCGTTTCACGAGCAAAAGAGGGAGGGTTTGAAACTCTGCCAGAAAAAAGGCCATTCCCATCTTTATATGAGATAAATAGCACAAGCGATAAACAATATCAAATTACAAAGTCATCTAATAAGCAAGGCGATTATCATCCAATTTTCATGAAGAAGAGCAATCAATTAATATGGATACGTTCAGATCGTAAGAAAGCTAATATATGGATAGCTCATAGTGATGGAAAACATGAAAAAAAGTGGATTGAAAATGTAGATATACCAGAGTGGTATTATGAGAAATGGAATTGGGAAAATGTTATCTCGGTGAAAGAAGAATAAAAAACTGCCTAAAAGATTGTTTTAGGCAGTTTTTTACTGTTATTTATGTGTTTTATTTGGCTTTTTTTTCGCTGGGTTTCCGTTCCCTTGGCGCTTTCTATTTTGTTCATCTTTTGCTTGTTTTTCATGTAGTGTATCTAAAAATTCATTCGAGTTACTCATGTTTATATCTCTCCTTTCATTTTGTCATGATTACTATAACCATTTAGGAGGATAATCATGAGTTAGAAGTTAGGCACTTAATTTTCTTCGATAATGTAAGTAAAATATTCTATACATAACAAATAGCATGAGTAAAACTTGTAACTCTACATTTGCCTTTAAAATAGCTGCGATAGGGTCTGGTAAGTACGGTGAGTTATCATTTGTGCTTAAACCTAACCATTTATTTAAGAGGCTAATGGTACAAAACATAAAAACACCGGACCAGCTTGCCGTAATTGCTTTTTGTTTAATTTTTGTTTCACGTTCATCATCTGTAATCCAAGGATTAGCAGTTTTATCACTACTAAAGAAGCCGTTTATATATCCCCATACAATCATTCCAATAAAGACAATTATCCATTTCATATATGTAATTCTCCTTTCGGTGTAAAAAGTATTTTACATGTAATATTTTAATATTGTAATATTTTACAAACTTTCGTGTCAAACCTTTTTTACATATCGGTTTTTATACAGCAGGAATAAAGAATGCAATAGGGAAGAAATATGTGTGAGGATTTTATAGTAAGAGGAGACTGAATATGAAAATCGTTTTTGTTCGGCATGGTGAAGGTGAACATACAACGGATTTACCAGAAAGTTTACAAGTGTTTGACCCACCATTGACGAGAGTAGGAAAGGCTCAAGCTAAATTACTTCAACGTGATGTATCATTACAAGAAGCGGATATATTAATTGTTAGTCCTACACTTAGAACTTTACAAACGGCGACAATATGGAGTGCGAAAGTAGCTTGTCAAAAAATAGTCCATCCATATGTATCTCCGCGTATTTTTCCTTATCGAGAAGGAGCGAAAACATTACCGTGCGATTATATAGTAGATCAGGGAATGATAACAAAGTTATTTCCGCATTTTTCGATAGAGAAAAGCTCAAATAATCAGTTATGGAAGGAAGGTATAAACACTATTTCAGAGGATAGTTTTCAGCAAATAGTAGATAAATTTCTTCTTTGGTGTTATGAACTGGGTGCGGAAAGAATTTGCATTGTATCTCACGATGGAACAATTACAGCATATAGGCAATATTTACAGAAAGTCGTTTTAACTAGATCAGATTTTTTGAAAGAAACGGGCATATATGAAATGGATTTATCCCATAAAATTCTGATTGATAAGGGCTGATTATAGGATGGGGGTTGTATGTTGAATGTTGCACTAGTAGTTGGTTTTAATTCGGATTTAGAGGCGCAATCAATCCGAGCATCTCTTGAATATTTTGGTGCAAGGGTTGTGACATATTGGATTGGTAGACCGAAAGATTTTGTGGAAGTTCTTTCTGGAAAGAACTTATTTAACGATATTAATTATATTATTTTTTGCTTTCATGGTGAAGAAGGGAAGTTTGTCATGGAAGAGTTAGGAGAAGAAGTATATGAACAAGATGAACCGAGAGGGTATTTTGGTACAGAAGAAATTCATAAATATGCAAAAATGCATAATACACATATTGTAAATAGCGGGTGCACGTTAGGGGAGCAAAATCTAGCAAAATCTTTTTTACATAGTGGTGCGAAATCATATATTGGATCGATTGATTATGTAGATGGAAATGCAGCACTTATGTTTACTATACGCTTATTTTATGGGGTTATTAACCATGGGAAAACGTTAGAAGAAGCCTTTCAAGAAGCGAGTTTAATTGATGAGGAGACACATACATTTCGATTCTATAATTAGTGTGAAACACGTTTATTCTATATTCGAATAAACGTGTTTCACATTTAACTCACATTTTTTTTACATTTTTTTCAATGAAAATGGTTATCACTTGTGGTATGATATGTTCAAGTTTTTACAGGTAATAAAAGTTACTATATAAACGTTAGTTTTTAATGTTTCATACGCATGTCACAGATTATTCATAATTAACGTTTGAAAAATAAGTAACTAATGTTATTATATTATCTGTAACTAACTTAATTACAACTTTAGGAGGAAGATATGGTTATTCAATTTTTAAGAGAAAACAAAGCAGTTTCTTTTGCATTAGCAGTAATTCGAGTATATCTTGGTTACACATGGTTAATGGCTGGAATCGGTAAACTACAAGGAAAAGGATTCGATGCAACAGGTTATTTGCAAGGGGCAATTGAAAAATCTAAAGGTGCACAACCGGCTGTTCAATCTTGGTGGGCATCATTCTTACAAGAATTTGCAATTCCAAATGTAGATTTGTTTAATACACTTGTAACATGGGGAGAAATTTTAGTCGGAATTGGTTTAATTGTAGGCTGTTTAACAAAAACAGCGGTCTTTTTTGGTCTTGTAATGAACTTTTCCTATATGTTTAGTGGGTCAATTGGTGTGAACCCTGAGATGGTTATCTTATCTATGTTTGTTCTTGTTTCCGGTATGAACGCTGGGAAATTTGGAATGGATGGCTTCGTTATCCCGAAAGTATTAGGATCAAAAACTCCAAAACGCCAAAAGCAAGCTGCTTAATATATGAAAACGGGTATCTCATTTTGAGATACCCGTTTATGTTATTTTTCAACTTTAATCGGATTGTTCTTAAAGAAATCTTTTACATACCCGACAAATTCTTGTGGTTCTTGGCGAAATGGTGCATGATAACCTTTTTCAATAATATGTAAAGTGCTATTTTTTAAGAATTGATGATACGTTTCTCCTTCTTTCCAGGAAACGCTACTATCATTTCTGCCCCATATAATTAAAGTTGGTTGTTTTATTTCATTTGCATTAATTTTAAGACGTCTAGGCCATAATTTCATTTTATTATAATGCTCTTCATCATTACGTTTGAATTTCACTTTGCTTTCATCATAATCTGTAATAGAAGAAACTGCATTTAAATCAGTCGACAATTGTGGTTTTGGTGAGCCTTGTTTAGTAACGAATGTATGAGGGCCACCTGTAGCATCAGTTAAAATAAGGTGAGTAACTGCTTCAGGATATAAATATGTTAAATTTAGAGAAATTTCTCCCCCCATGGAATGCCCCAGTATTGCGAATGAATCATACCCTAGTTTTTTCATTAATTTATAATACAAATTTGCATGAGTTGGAAAAGAATAATAAAAATCCATTGGCTTAGATGAGCGCCCGAATCCTAAAGCATCTACAGAAATAATTGTATGATCTTTTGCTAAATCGGAGTAAATCTTTTGAAAACCATCTGATGACCCTCCAAAGCCATGAATCATAAGTAAAGGTGGTTTTTCATTACCAATCTTTTTAAAGTAAATGGTTTGACCATCTATTTCTACCATTTTTTCCTCGGTAGCTAGTTTCGCTGTAATTGTATTTTTAACTTGTTTTACTTGTTCTACTGGCTTTTCTGCTGCACTACATCCTACTAATAGTGTAAGAGTAAGACAACCTACCATAAAATAGCTAAATCGCTTCAATTAGGTGTCTCCTTTCTAACATAACGCTGTATCTATCATAGCAAATAGCATATTACGATTTCCAGGAAGTTGGCTACCATTTTTTATCATAAGAGGTGAAAGGAGCGTTTCTTGGAAATTTTTTGTTTGAAGAAATTGACGAAATGTAAATTGTGAGTGTGGAACATCAATTCGTACTATACCATTCCAACATTCACATATCTTTTTTAATAATTGGATAGCATCTTCTTCTTGCTTGGCGATAAGTGGATTGATACATAATATATTGCCCTTTTGTATGCATAATGAAAAAGCTTCTATACAGTTATTTCTTTCAATTTTAAAAGAGTATACGGCCCTTGGTAATAGCAAAGAGTAAAGTAGAGAACGATTCATACCAGTTGCAATTTGATCCAGAGAAGTAAGAGATATAAGGTCTTCTTCTTGTACTTGTTGTAAGTGAGAAGGATACGTCTTAATAGTCTGCTTTTCAAAACGATGAATCGTTGTTGCTGTTTGAAATCCACATGATGTGTATAGAGGTTCGCCAGCTTTTGTCGCAATAAGTGCAATGGGTTGTTTTGGATGAATTTGTTCCAAGCAATGATTTAGCAACATGCGCCCTAATCCGCGTCCTTGAAAATTAGGGTGAACGATTAACATACCAATGGAAGCGAAGTTACTTGGAAAGGGAAATACTCCTCCAGTCGCAATGAGTTTGTTTTCATGAATGTAACCTACAAGTGTGCCGATAGAAAGATACATTTCGAATTGTTTTTTCATAAAAATTTCATCGTGTAACCATCCAACAGATTTGCAAAGATTAAGTAATTCAAAAATAAAAGACTCATTTAGCTTTACTATTTTCATAAAGGCTCACCGCATTTCTATTTATTTTCATAAAAATAGAGTCAAAATGTAAAAAAAGAGATTTACGTTAAATGAAATCCAACTTGTTTATATTTAAATTGTAAAGGGCGGGATGATTGATACAAAAAGACAAAGTTATACAAATTATAACTGATATTTACATAAGTTAACAAAAAATTTACATACAGCTAATTTTCTCTTAATAGTCTTCCATTAAATTTGATAGTGGGAAATGAATAACCTAATTAGGGGGACAAGACAGTGAAAAAGTTTGTGAAAAAAGCATGGCCATTTGCAGTTGTGGCATCATTAGCAGTTACTTCGGTAGCAACATGGAATTTTACTCGTTCTAGTGAGGTTAATGCAGATGAGAACGGAAGCAATGCAAAGATTAAAAATGTTATCGTATTAATTGGGGATGGTATGGGCCCTTCATATATGACGGCTCACCGTTATATGAAAGATAATCCAAAAACCTTTGAAATGGAATCTACAGAATTTGATAAGCATCTTGTAGGAACACAAAAAACATACCCAGAAGATGAACATGAAAATATTACAGACTCTGCATCGGCAGCAACAGCTATGTCAGCAGGGATTAAAACATATAATGCTGCAATTGCAGTTGATAATGATAAAGCGGAAGTGAAAACAGTTCTTGAGCAAGCGAAAGAAAAAGGGAAATCAACGGGACTCGTTGCAACTTCTGAAATTACACATGCAACACCAGCTGCTTTCGGTGCGCATGACATTAGCCGTAAAAATATGGACGCAATTGCAAATGATTATTTTGATGAGAAAATTAAAGGGAAGCATAAAGTAGATGTTATGCTTGGCGGCGGCGTAAAGAACTTTGTTAGAAAAGATCGTAATCTTACAGAAGAGTTCAAGAAATCTGGTTATAGCTATGTAACGGATCGAGATCAATTGTTAAATGATAAAAATGATCAAATTCTTGGTTTATTTGCACCAGGTGGATTAGATAAAATGATTGACCGTAATGAGAAAACACCTTCATTAGAAGAAATGACTAATGCAGCAATTGAGCGTTTGAACAAAAATAAAAATGGTTTCTTCTTAATGGTGGAAGGAAGTCAAATCGACTGGGCTGGACATGATAATGATATTGTTGGTGCAATGAGTGAAATGGAAGACTTCGAAAAAGCTTTCAAAGCAGCGATTGAGTTTGCGAAAAAAGATAAAAATACGTTAGTTGTTGCAACGGCAGATCACGCTACTGGTGGATTATCTTTAGGTGCCAATGGCGAGTATAACTTTAAAGTAGATCCAATTAAAGCTGCAAAGCGTACACCAGACTTTATGGCAAATGAGATTGCAAAAGGTGCAAATGTAGAAGAAACATTGAAAAAGTATATTGATTTACAATTAACTCCAGAAGAAATTCAAGCTGTAAATGATATAGCTCCTTCAAAAGATGTAACAAAGATTGATAATGCAATTGAAGATATTTTCAATAAGCGCTCGGTTACAGGCTGGACAACGGGTGGACATACAGGGGAAGATGTGAACGTATATGCATTTGGTCCAGGTAAATACTTGTTCTCTGGCGTTCAAGAGAATACAAATATAGCGAAACGTGTCTTTGATATTGTTGGCGGCGGCGATCCGAATAAAGGAAGACGCTAATTAAGAGCGAAAGTGAGGCGAAATGCCTCACTTTTCTTTTTAGGAGTTGGGAATATGAAAAATTTATTTAGGAAATTAAGATTCCTTTTAGTATTTGTAGTATTACTAGTTGGATGTCAACAAGAAGAGAATAATGTAGAACAAAAATCTACTACTAAAAAAACTGAGGAAAAGGTACAAATAACAAAAGAAGAAGAGAGATCTATTCAAGATGTTATTCATACATTTGTGCGAACGACGAATGAAAAAAATCTTGCAGAACATATGGAGTTATTTTCAAAGAAGATGCCTAGTGCTGAAGACTTAAAAACACAAAAAGAAGCCGCATTTCAAAAGGGAAATAAGAAAATTGAATTGGAACATATAGATATGAAAGTTAGTAAAGTAGGGTATGTTATTGTTGAAACGAAAGAAAAGGAAGTAGACGACAGTATCACTCTTCAAAAGAAAGTACGGTATGCCCTTGGAAAAGAAGAGGATAAATGGAAGATTGAAGAGGTTCGAACAATAGAGAAAAAATAACGTGAAACTTTAATAAGTGTAGGAGTCGTACTTCCCAAAATGGTAGAAAAAAGGTTCTCATTGGCGAGAACCTTTTTTTATAGTGGTAGCATAATTTGATTTGAGCATGCCTCAATATCATCAATATCTTGACGGATTGTGGCCATTTTATTATCAAGATCTTCAGCTTTCATTGCTGCATCATGTAGTTCATCTTTTAAATACTCCGGTATTTTCCCTTCATATTTATAATAAAGTTTGTGTTCTAAACTTGCCCAAAAGTCCATTGCTAGTGTACGTAACTGAATTTCTGCAAATACATCTTTTGTACCAGAATTTAGTGATAAAGGGTATTTAATAATCATGTGTAAACTTTTATATCCGTTTCGTTTTGGGTTAGCGATATAATCTTTTACTTCTATGACTTCCATATCTTCGCGTTTTTGAATGACTTCTTTCAAATGATAGATATCTTCTACGAAGCAACATGTAATACGAATACCAATAATATCTTGTAAATGTGTTTGAGCGTTTTCAACTGTTGGTAATAAGCTTTTGCGCTCTAGTTTTTTAATAATACTTTCAGGTTGTTTTAGTCTTGTTTTTATATGTTCAAACGGGTTGTAATCCTCTAGAAATTGAGCTTCCCGGTTCATAATTTCAAATTTAGTTTTTAACTCTTCTAAAGCAAATGTATATGGTAATACAAAAGCTTTCCAGTAGTTAACTGTTGATTGATTATATTCCATTTATATACACACCTTTTCCTATTTGCAAGTGAGGTCGTTATTATACTAAATACCAAATCATATAAGCGCAAGCAGCAAATGATGAGATCATAAAGCGATATTTAGTTTTCATACTTTCAACTCCTTTCGAGTAAGATTTTATATAAATAAACGTGATTGTTAATAAGTTCACTATGTACAGTTTCTATAGTAATAGATTCGTGTGAATTTCGTATGAACTAATTGTTTCAGCTTTTTGTCTTTTTTGCTGTTAATCATAATTATTATTCGGATTTAAAGTGTTTTTATTTGATTTATCTATTTGTATAAATTAATGTATATTTGAATTTATAGTTATTGAGGAGGATATATGGTGAACTTTGAAGAATTAGCAATTGCTAGACGTTCTGCAATGAAATTTATACAAGGTATAGAAATCCCTAATGAGGATTTTAAAAAAATATTTGAGTTAACTAAGCTTTCTCCATCTTGCTATAATTTGCAGCACACACATTATGTTGTAATTCGTGATCAAGAGCGAAAAGAAAGATTAAAAGAATTAGCTTTCGGTCAATATAAAGTATCGAGTGCATCAGCGGTAGTGCTCGTTTGTGGTGATAAAAAAGCATACCAAAATGTTGAAAATATTTACTTCGGTATGAAAGTTTTAAAAATGATTGATGAATGTGAATATGAAGATACAATTAGGCAAACGAAAGGTTTATATGAAGGAAAAGGAGAGCGTTTCATGGAGGATGAAGCGATTAGAAATGCTTCGTTAAGCGCGATGACTTTTATGTACGCAGCTAAATATTATGGCTATGATACATGTCCAATGATTGGTTTCGATGAAAAAGCAGTACAAAGTGAATTAAATATGCCGGAGCATATAGTACCTGTTTTAATGATTACGATAGGAAAAAGTGATATGACTAAAACTCGCCCACGAGGATATCGAAAGCCGATTAGTGAATTTGTTACATACGAATCGTTTTAATAAAGTGAAACTTTTAATTAGTGGGGGTCTTACTGCCCGTTAATGCGGGAGAAAATTGATTTAACTATAAAAACAAGGGGATTCTAAATGGAATCTTCTTGTTTTTGCAATTGACAAATAGAATGAAGTTTTATAATATATAAATCGTAATCATTACGTTTTAGTTTGCGATCTTTGAAAGAAAGGAGAATTACCTATGCGTGTAAATATTACATTAGCTTGTACGGAGTGCGGCGATCGTAATTACATTTCTAAAAAAAATAAACGAAACAATCCAGAACGCATCGAACTAAAAAAATATTGTCCACGATTAAAGCGAGTAACGTTACATCGTGAGACGAAGTAGAAGACTAGAGATATCTCTAGTCTTTTTTTGTTAATAAGTTTTGGTTTTCTTTGTTATAATTACCTTAAAATGTAATAAAAGGAGCGGTATGATGAATCAAAAAGATAAAGAAAGAAAAGAGCGAGTGGCTCATATTATTAACATTCCAGATGAATATAGTCTTGTTGTAGATGATCAAGAAGGGGTTGATGACCCGTATCATCTATTATGGTGGGAGCATAAAGAGGATCAGGAGAGAACGATACAAATTACATTGAATAGACATACTGGTAATTTAATTGAATTTAGGATAGATGATGGAAATTATTTTTCGAGTGATAAGGAAGTTATAGAGGAGAATAGGGTAAGAGAGATTGCAAATGTATTTATAAAAAAACATGTGGAAGAAGGATTAGAGTTTTATACATATGTAACTATCCAGGATGATTGGCGTGGCTGGAAAGAAATAAATTATATGCAAGAAGTAAATGGATATCCATTACCGGATACAGGATGTGTGGTGCAAGTGCATCCTTCAGGGAATGTTGTGAATTTTCATTATAACGGACGAGAAAGCATAAAAGAAAAGCCGTTATGGCCAAGTGAGATTGTTGAGGAGAATATCGTTTTAGACAACTTAAAGGCTAAACAAGATATGAGGCTTGTATTTGTAGATTTAACACATTCTTTATGTAAATATGAAAATGGAGAAGAAGTAAAAGGGTACCACCTTGTGTATGTACCAGAACCTAGTCATGTATTTATTGATGCAAGTACAGGTAAAGATTTATTTGGACCAGATCATTATAAATTACCGCCAACAGTGGCTGTTAGAAAACAAAAAAGGGGTAGCCAACAAGATGATGTATTCGATTTATTTGACTGGAATAAAGAAGGTTTTACAAAAGTAGATGAGACGGAAAATGATGATGAAATAAGGATGAAATTTGTTCCGAAAGAGGAATTACAAAAACAGAAAGAAGAAAAGAATCCATATTTAATGAATGAATTCTTTAAAAAGCATTTACCGATGTTGAAATATAATAATTTAGTTAGCGTTACAATTGATAAATTAACCAATGAATTAACAGGTTTTATAAAACTGACAGATGATAAAGAAGTAAAGCAAATACTGTCTAGAGAGGAATGCTTACAAAAAGCACTTCAATTTTTAGAACGAGTTATTCCAGATATCAAACAATATCTGCGTCTGTGGGAGGAACGTGAAGCAGAAGAAGATGGGATTGAAAGATTTATCTTTTCTGTATATATAAATGATATTCCGGCAGAGTATAACCAATTTATGATCAACATCAATGCAGAAAATGGTGCTGTTATGCACTACTCGGGGGAGTCTAGCAACTTTATAAAAAAATTACTTACATATGAAACAACACCAAAAGTAACAAAAGAAAAAGCGTTAGAAATATACAGAGCGGCTATCCGAGTTAAATTAGAATGGTTTGTACATGATGCAGAGGAAACGAAATACAAACTACTGTACAAACAAACGACAGATGAAAAATATAAAGAACCTTTTGATTGTAGTCGGGAAATTCGTTATATTGATGCCCAAACTGGGAGAAAGATTTGGAGTAAGTAAAATAAAAAGAGTTATTTTTCAAAGAAAATAACTCTTTTTATTTTTATAATTTGCCTGTTCGCTTTTCAAAAGTAAATGTGATAGGAAGATTGGAATGAGAACTATCACTTTTAAATATTACTTTCCATTCTTTAGTATGGGCTTTAATTTCAAAATTAAGAAGATTTATCGCTCTACGTTTATCTATTTCTAAAAACATATTATGAATTTCTGGTTCTTGCTGTAAATTAAGAGCCTTTAGTGTGACTGTAAATGTGAAAAAATTCTGCCCTTCATATACTATTTTTGATATTTTTGTTTTTTGTGTATTTAACAGCACATAAAAACGGTCTGATGGAGTTAATTGTACAGAGTCATCAGTAATTTCATTCTCGCTATTATGAAGTTCAACTAAGACAGATGTATTATGGGAAGAATCTTTTTTGCTTGTAATCTGTAATTCAGTAGGAATCATCGGTATTTCATAAAAGTCATTCCTTATTATGTTATTGTAATCCTCTGAAAATTTACGGACTTCTTTTGGAAAAGAGTCTTCTTGTGTACTTAAAAAAGTTTTATGTTGCTTTGGGATTTTTTTACTAAAATTTAATGTTTCTTTAAAGTAATAATTGGATCCAGTTAAAAATAAAAAACTACAAATTAATAAAAAAATTCGATACAGATTTTGAAAATGAAAGAACAATAGTATACATGTAATAATTCCAATTACATAGAAAATAAAGATAAGTAGTTCTAGTTTTGAGTGAAACGAGAAACCATAGTTATGAAAAAATTTTATTCCAGTTATAATTTGAGCTCCAAAAAATAAAGAAATTCCAAATTGAAAAAATAATAAATCAGGCCCTCTTTTAATAACAAAAGTAATGAACGAAATGAAAAGTAAAAATACTCCTAAATAAATTGTTACATTTAATAATCGTTCTAATGTAATCATGAATAATGTCCCCTTTAATAGCATATTCATATATAAATAACAATTTTATATAATTATAATATAACAATAAAATATTTTAAATGTTGGAAGTGTTGAGTTTTATAAATAAACTGTACAGACACAAACAACCTCACGCCCACATACACATAATAAAGACCACTATTTTGGCGGAGGTGAAAGGTTTGAGTCTATTCGCCGCAATTGGATATATGGTTCGAGAAGTGTTTGTCTTTGTTTCTTATGTGAAGAATAATGCGTTCCCGCAGCCGTTATCATCAGATGATGAGAGAAAGTACTTAGAGTTAATGGAGCAAGGTGATGCTCAAGCGAGAAATCTTTTAATTGAACATAATTTACGGCTTGTAGCTCATATCGTTAAAAAATTTGAGAACACAGGAGAAGATGCAGAAGATTTAATTTCAATTGGTACGATCGGGCTCATTAAAGCGATCGAGAGCTATTCTGCTGGAAAGGGAACGAAGCTTGCGACGTATGCAGCACGTTGTATTGAAAATGAAATTTTGATGCATTTACGTGTACTAAAGAAAACGAAAAAAGATGTTTCACTTCATGATCCGATCGGGCAAGATAAAGAGGGCAATGAAATATCGCTTATTGATATATTAAAATCAGAGTCTGAAGATGTAATTGATATGATTCAGCTTAGTATGGAGTTAGAAAAAATTAAAGAGTATATCGATATTTTAGACGAAAGAGAAAAAGAAGTGATTGTGAAACGTTTTGGACTTGGGCTAGATAAGGAGAAAACACAGCGGGAAATCGCTAAGGCGCTTGGTATTTCTAGAAGCTACGTATCACGGATTGAAAAGCGTGCTTTAATGAAAATGTTCCACGAGTTTGTAAGGGCAGAGAAAGAGAAAAAAGCGAAAGAGTAAAGTGTATTAGAAGCAGCCATATTTAAAATGGGCTGCTTTTCTTATTGTAAATAAGAAAAGAAAACGCGTTATGCTAAGAAGAAATACATGTTCACTGTTGAAAATGACGGATTCTATCTGTAATATTAGAAGGTGCTAAATAATTTAAGAATAATACCATACTTAGTTTTCTGTATGTATAATAAGGCTGCTTTATATGATATGTGGGAATAAGAACCAATTTTACATATGATATAGAAAGAAAAGAAGGGAAAACTAAAGTTATAGACTGATTAGGGGGTTTCGCAATTTGCGACGTACATTATATCGACTTATGATAGAACTTACAAATGGTCGCTTTACTTCTTATATATTACGTAAATTTGCACAATCTCGTTTGAGCTCTATCATTATTCCATCGTATGCGAAAGTTTTTCAAATTAATCAAGATGAGATGGAAAAGGGTTTGAAGGAATATAGAACATTGCATGAATTATTTACGCGTAAGCTAAAAGAAGGAAAGCGTAGTATTGATACAGATGCATCGAGTATCGTTAGTCCTGTTGATGGTGTTTTTGCAGATCAAGGTCCTATTGAGGATACAAAAACATTTGATATTAAAGGAAAGCGTTATTCGATTGTGGATATGCTAGGTAATGAAGAACGTGCAACGCGATATGCAGGCGGTACATATATGGTAATTTATTTGAGTCCAAGTCATTATCATCGCATTCATAGTCCGCTTTCTGGTTCTGTGACTGAAAGATTTGTACTCGGTAGAAAATCATATCCGGTAAATGCAGCTGGTATGGAATACGGGAAAGAACCACTGTCAAAAAATTATCGTTCTGTTACAGAAGTAAGCAGTGATGGCGAGCATATGGCTCTTGTAAAAGTAGGTGCCATGTTTGTTAATAGTATTGAGCTTTTGCATGAGAGAGACACTGTTCAAAAAGGTGAAGAAATGGCATACTTTACATTTGGTTCAACAGTTGTGTTATTGTTTGAAAAAGATATGATAGAAGTAGTGCAGGAATTAAAGAGTGGACAAGAGCTTCGTCTTGGTCAAAAAATAGCTACTCGCTTAGCTCATAAATAAAGAAAAGCTTTTATAACCGTAAGTAAGAGTTATGGGCAAAGATACTTAATGATGAAATCCCCTAGATGGGAGTACTTGTTTATTCGAGAGCCATCGTAGGATGGCTCTTTTTACAGGGCATCCAATAAATTATCCTTTAACTGTTTAATTGGTAAGGGCTGATTAAACTTTCACTTTATATGTAATCAAGATGATTTGACAAGCTTGTCCTCTAATGAGCGTCTAATGATTTCTTGTTTTATAAGTAAAATGAAGTCGGGATTTAATTTTAGTTCTTTTGCTTTATAATAAGACTCAGTGAGTAACTCAGTGGATAACTGTTCCATATGTTTTGTTTTCAAGGTGAGTCACCTCCTAATAATATAAGGATTGATTCGTTGATGCATTTAATGTACCAAAAAAATATGACAGTCACAAACGAGTGGTTATCCACATACCTAGGTGGATAAAGTGTGTATAGTTTGTTAGTAAATTCCAAATTAACTGAAAAATTAATGTGGAAAATGTGTACAATTTTATCCACAGGTTATATATCGAAAAATGTTGTCGAAAAATTTTATGAAAAATCCTCAAAGAGGTGAAAGAAATTGAAACTATTTTTACCAAATGAATATGTGAAAAATGTATATCATGTTCAACCAGAAGATTTAAAAAAACGTGGGATTAAAGGCGTTATTACTGACTTAGATAACACTTTAATTGAATGGGATCGTCCCAATGCAACACCGCAACTTGAAAAATGGTTCTTGGAAATGAAAGAGCAAGGCATTCAAGTAACGGTCGTTTCAAATAATAATGAGCAACGTGTAAAAGATTTTGCTGATCCATTAGGTATTCCATTTATTCATAGTGCACGTAAACCATTTGTTCGCGCATTTAAGCGTGCGATACAAGAGATGCGTTTGCAGCCAGATGAAGTTGTAGTAATTGGAGATCAGTTACTGACGGACGTGCTTGGTGGCAACCGAGTAGGCCTTCATACAATTTTAGTTGTACCGGTAGCACAAACGGACGGATTAGTAACGCGTTTTAATCGAAAAATTGAACGAAGAATTATGAAAAATATGAAGAAAAAAGGTTTAATTAACTGGGAGGAATAAAGTTTGACTGAAACAATTAAATGTATTGGTTGCGGTGTAGAAATTCAAACAGAAAATAAAAACGAAGTGGGGTATGCTCCTGCCTCATCTTTAGAGAAAGAACAAGTTATTTGTCAACGTTGTTTTCGCTTGAAGCATTACAATGAAATTCAAGATGTATCGTTAACAGATGATGACTTCCTACGCATTTTAAATGGAATTGGAAAATCAGATGCATTAGTAGTCAAAATTGTAGATATTTTTGATTTTAATGGTAGCTGGTTACCTGGCTTACATCGTTTCGTAGGGAATAATAAAGTATTACTTGTTGGAAATAAAGCTGATTTAATTCCAAAGTCAGTAAAACATGATAAAGTAAAACATTGGATGCGCTATAGTGCAAAGCAGCTAGGATTAAAACCAGAAGATGTCTTTTTAATTAGTGCAGCGAAGGGACAAGGAATCGCTGAACTAGCAGATGCTATTGAGTATTATCGCGGCGGCAAAGATGTTTATGTTGTTGGATGTACGAATGTAGGGAAATCGACATTTATTAATCGTATGATTAAAGAATTTAGTGATGAGACTGAAAATGTAATTACAACATCTCATTTCCCAGGAACAACACTTGATTTAATTGATATTCCATTGGACGAAGAGTCTTCTTTATATGATACGCCAGGTATTATTAACCACCACCAAATGGCTCATTATGTTGGAAAGCAAAGCTTAAAGCTTATTACACCAACAAAAGAAATTAAGCCGATGGTATTCCAATTAAATGAAGAACAAACGTTATTCTTTAGTGGATTGGCACGTTTTGATTATGTAAGTGGTGGTCGTCGTGCATTTACTTGTCACTTCTCGAATCGCTTAACAATCCATCGTACAAAGCTTGAGAAAGCAGATGAATTATATAAAAATCATGCCGGGGATTTACTAAGCCCACCAACGCCAGAAGAATTAGCAAATATGCCTGAGCTAGTGAAATACGAATTTAATATTCGTGAACCTAAAACGGATGTTGTATTCTCTGGATTAGGATGGGTTACTGTGAACGAACCAGGAGCAAAAATTGTTGCACACGTACCAAAAGGAGTAAGTGTTTCACTACGTAAATCTTTAATTTAATATGGAGAGGG
Source organism: Bacillus cereus group sp. BfR-BA-01441 (assembly GCF_022663075.1). Classification (NCBI taxonomy): domain Bacteria; kingdom Bacillati; phylum Bacillota; class Bacilli; order Caryophanales; family Bacillaceae; genus Bacillus; species Bacillus cereus group sp. BfR-BA-01441. Next base: position 59,737 of record NZ_JAKUEU010000017.1, on the reverse strand, counting down.
ATTTATGAAACAATTATATGGTGTAATCGGAAATCCAATTGGACATTCATTATCACCCGTTATGCATAACGATGCATTTGAACACTTGAATATGGATGCCCATTATCATGCGTTCCTTGTTGAAGAGGAATTGCTAGGGGAAGCAGTAAGAGGTTTAAAAGCATTAGGTATTTCAGGATTTAATGTAACAACTCCGCACAAGGTTGCTATTATGGAGTATTTGGATGAGATTGACCCATTAGCAAGGAAAATCGGTGCAGTAAATACAGTGGTTCATAAGGATGGAAGATTAATTGGCTATAACACAGACGGGATTGGTTTTGTTCGAGCGCTGCAGTCAATTAGTAATGAACCACTTCAAGGGAAACGTATTTTGTTACTTGGTTCAGGTGGTGCTAGCCGAGCTATTTATTTTTCTCTTGCTGATGTAGGTGTAAAAGAGATTGATGTAGCCAATCGTACAGTAGATAAGGCAAAGGAACTTATTGCTGCACGTACGGCCGATGTTAATTCTGTTGCTTTGTCGTTAGAAAAAGCGACAGAAGAACAAGGAAATTATGATATTATCATTCAGACGACAACGATAGGTATGCATCCACACGTAGAACATACGCCATTACAAATTTGTTCGTTAAAAAAAGGAACGATTGTATCAGATATAATTTATAATCCATTTGAAACGAAAATTTTATGTGAGGCAAAAGAGCAAGGTGCAATCATTCAAAATGGTATTGATATGTTTGTTTATCAAGGAGCACTTGCATTTGAAATGTGGACAGGACGCACGCCAAATATCGAGAGAATGAAACAATTAGTTATAGAAAAGCTTGGAGGCTAACATATATGTTAACAGGAAAACAAAAAAGATTTTTACGTGCACAAGCACATCATTTAACACCAATTTTTCAAGTAGGAAAAGGCGGAGTAAATGAAAATATGATTAAACAAATCGCAGATACTTTAGAAGCTCGTGAGTTATTTAAAGTAAGTGTATTACAAAACTGTGAATTTGATCGCCGTGAGGTTGCGGAAGAACTTGCAAAAGGTGCACGTGCTGAAATCGTTCAAGTAATTGGAAGCACAATCGTTTTATACAAAGAATCAAGAGAAAATAAACAAATTAAGCTTCCTCGATAAAAAGACTAGCATGCGCTATTTTTATCGTTTATGCGTAATGATGTAGAGAGCGAAACCAATTGAACTTTTATTAATAGCAACTCTCTTCATTCCTAACAGAGGAGAGTTGCTGTATGTAAAAGGAAGGGGCGTTTCTTTTGAGAAAAATTGGCATCATTGGCGGTACATTTGATCCGCCTCACTATGGACATTTGCTAATTGCAAATGAAGTATATCACGCTTTGAACTTGGAAGAAGTATGGTTCTTGCCAAACCAGATTCCGCCACATAAACAAGGGCGGAATATTACAAGTGTAGAAAGTCGTTTACATATGTTAGAGCTCGCGACTGAGGCAGAAGAGCACTTTTCTATTTGTTTAGAAGAGCTAAGTAGGAAGGGCCCATCTTATACGTATGACACTATGTTACAATTGACGAAGAAGTATCCGGATGTGCAGTTTCACTTTATTATTGGTGGGGATATGGTTGAGTATTTACCGAAGTGGTATAACATTGAAGCTTTATTTAATCTTGTAACGTTTGTTGGAGTTGCAAGACCTGGGTATACATTGCATACACCATATAAGATTACTACAGTGGAAATTCCGGAATTTGCAGTTTCTTCATCCTTATTACGTGAGAGATATAAGGAGAAGAAAACGTGTAAATATTTACTTCCCGAAAAAGTACAGGTATATATCGAGAGGAATGGGTTGTATGAATCGTGAGAATGCACTGCATATTGTCAAACAACAAATGCATGAAAAACGTTATATACACACAATTGGTGTAATGGAGACAGCGATTGAGCTTGCTAAGTTATACGGTGTGGACGAAAAAAAAGCAGAGATGGCAGCTATATTCCATGATTATGCGAAATGTAGAGCAATTTCAGAGATGGAAGAGATTATTAAACGTGAAGATTTGCCGAAAGATTTACTTTGCTATAACAAAGAGTTATGGCATGCACCTGTTGGGGCATACTTAGTAGAAAAAGAAGTAGGCATTACGGATTCTGAAATTTTGCAAGCTATTACATATCATACAAGTGGTCATGAGAATATGACGATGTTAGATAAAGTGATTTATGTAGCTGATTACATTGAACCTGGGCGAAAGTTTCCAGGAGTGGAAGAGGCTCGTAAACTCGCATATACGGATATAAATCAAGCTTTATTATTTGCGTTAAAGAGAACAATTCAATTTTTAATGGAAAAAGATCAGACGATTTATCCATTAACATTCCAAACATACAATGCAGTTATCAAGGAGGAAATGAGTAAATGAACGATAAAGATTTATTAGTATTAGCGGCAAAAGCAGCTGATGATAAGAGAGCAGAAGATATGGTTGTCCTAAATATGCAAGGTATTTCACCAATTGCAGATTATTTCATTATTTGTCACGGAAATTCAGATAAACAAGTGCAAGCAATTGCACGTGAAATTAAATCAAAAGCACATGAGTTCCAAATCGACGTACAACGTATGGAAGGGTTTGACGAAGCACGTTGGGTATTAGTTGATCTTGGAGATGTAGTTGCTCATGTATTCCATAAAGATGAGCGTAATCACTATAATTTAGAGCGTCTATGGGGCGATGTGCCACGTGAAGATATTACAGAAGAGTTAGGCCAATGAAATACGAACAATTTGCATTGTTGTACGACGAACTAATGAATGATGTCCCTTATGATAAATGGGTGGAATTTACAGAGGAAAGTTTACAGCAGGCAGATATGAAAGAGGCAAAAATTCTTGATGTAGCATGCGGTACAGGTAATGTAACCCTGCCGCTTGTGCAAAAGGGTTACGATTTAATAGGTGTCGATCTTTCAGAAGAAATGTTAACAGTAGCTCAGCAAAAACTAGGAGGAGAGGGATACTTTATTCCTTTTTATCAACAAGACATGCGAGAGCTTGATGTTCCAGGTGAGTTTGATTGTGTAACCATCTTTTGTGATTCATTAAATTATGTATTGCAAGAAGATGGAGTACAAGAAACATTTAGAAGAGTATTTCATCATTTACGTCAAGATGGTTTGTTTTTATTTGATGTACATTCTTTATATAAAATACATCATGTATTTCAAAATGAAACGTATACAGTGAATGGAGAAGAAATATCCCTTATTTGGAATTGCTTCCCTGGTGAAGAATCAAATAGTGTAGAGCATGATTTAACATTCTTTGTTCAAGATCCGGAAGAAGATGTGTACCATCGGTTTGACGAATGTCACGTGCAACGTGCATATCAAGTGGAGGAGTTAACGAAATGGCTTGGAGAAGCAGGTTTTACAGTTCTGCGTGTAACAGGTGATTTTGAGCGACTTGAAGTTACAGAACAAACAGAGCGTATTTTCTTCATGGCGAAGAAAAACGGATAAAACAAATAAAACAAAAGCAACCGAGAAGGTTGCTTTTGTTTTATAAAGAAGATGTATTTTTAGTTCTAGCATAATCTGAAGATCGTATGCGTAAAGTGTGGGAATAGTAGTTGAAGTGAAAATGTATTGTAAAAAAGTAAGTATTTATAAAAAGGATTTGGAATGAAAATGACGTATTTATTATGTGTGTTTATTGAATTGCTGATCAACGCATTCTAAATCTTCATCAAATTTTTCATGTGTTCGCTCGATTAACTTATGGAACATATCTCCAACGTGCTCTTCTAAAACCCGAATGCCCTCCCCAGTAACGCCGCCTTTCACACAAACCTTTTCTTGTAAGGTAGGTAATGTGAAGATTTCTTTTTCAAGTAATTTCCCCATCCCCACGACCATTTCACTTACTAAAGTAGTAGCCTCTTCGTGTGTAATATTTGTTTTATCTACAGCAGCGTTAATGAAGCATTGTAGTAAATAACTAAAGAAAGCAGGACCGCAACTTGCTATATCAGATGAAACGCGCGTTATATCTTCTTCTATTACAAGAGGTGTAGAAATGTTTTTGAATAGACGAAGTAGTTTTTGTTGCCATTCTTCAGAGCAATTATCTCCAAATGTAAATAGTGAGGCGCCGGAGAGCGCGCGATTTGTGATACTTGGAATGATACGCGCGACGTGGCAAGGTACGAGAGTCTCTAATTGTGATGGAGATATTGGACTTGTAATAGAAACTAAGCACGTTTCATCAGAAAAATGTTCAGCGTATTTTTTTAGGATAGGGTATATATCTATCGGCTTGACACAAATAAAAATAAGTTGTGATTGTTCGATTACTTCCGGGATTGTTTTTGCTATATGAACAGAAGGGTATTTTTCTTTTATATGATATGCTTTTGCAGGCGTCCGATTAATGATTGTAAGGCACGAAGGTTTGACAGCACGGGTTTCTAAAAATGCATCGATTAGTATATTCCCCATGTTTCCTGTCCCTATAATTCCTATGTTCAAAGTTTCATCCCTCCTTCGTAACAGCTTTCTCCTAAACAATATGAATGATGTTATAAATTTATGATTAGAGGTGTAAAATGATGTGGGATTTTCCGAAAAAGTGGTTAGGTTTAGTAGCTATTATTGGAACTTTACTTTTTCTTGTTTTTTGGAAAACGAATCAGAGTGTAGAACGAATGCCTATTACAATGAATGTACAAGAGAAGGAGATCGAAAAAAAGGGTAAACCGAAAATATCGGATACAAAGGAACAGAAAAGAACAATTATAATTGATGTGAAAGGAGCGGTTAGTAAAGAAGGGGTATATGAAATGAAGGAAGGAGATCGCGTAAAGGATGCGGTTCAAAAGGCTGGTGGTTTTTTATCAGAAGTAGATATGAAAAAAGTGAATTTAGCACAAATTGTACAAGATCAAATGCTTCTTTATATACCGAGTAAAAATGAATCAGAACAAGGGGTGCTTACTTCTTCTAAGGAAGATGGCAAGATTCGAATAAATACAGCGGCGAAAGAACAACTAGAAAAAATTACAGGGATTGGCTCTCGAAAGGCAGAAAGTATTTTGAAATATCGAGAAGAACATGGTCCGTTTCAGAAAATAGAAGATTTATTAGAGATTGATGGGATTGGTGCGAAGTCTCTTGAAAAGATAAAAGATCAAATTATTATTCCGTAAAAGATTGACGAAGTTTTTCTTCTTTCGCTACACTACAAGTAGACAAAAAAGTAGGTGAAAAATATGGAACGAATTTCATGGGATCAATATTTTATGACGCAAAGCCATCTACTATCTTTGCGTAGTACATGTACAAGGCTTGCGGTAGGAGCGACAATCGTTCGCGATAAACGAATTATTGCTGGTGGATATAATGGTTCAATTAAAGGTGGCGTACATTGTATAGATGATGGTTGTTACGTAATCGATAATCATTGTGTTCGGACAATTCATGCCGAAATGAATGCTTTATTACAATGTGCCAAGTTTGGTGCGAAAACAGAGGAAGCAGAAATTTACGTTACGCATTTCCCTTGTTTACAATGTTGTAAGGCAATTATTCAAAGTGGTATTACAGCGGTTTATTATGCGCAGGATTATAAAAATCATCCATATGCCATAGAGTTATTTGAACAAGCGAATGTAACAGTGAAACACGTTCCGCTAGAATATGATATTGCTGCATTAGAGGATCAAAAACGTTATACAGAGTTGAAAGAATTATTTGTGTCTTTAGAAAAAGATAATTTATCAATGGAAGAATTACAGCATGTATTCACGAAAGCAAAAATGATGCTATAAGGAGTGAGTATAAGTTGCAAGAACAATGGGGGTATGTTGCAATCTCGTTTATAATAGGGATTGCAATTGCCTTTTCCTCGTCACTTTTATTGATAGTTTTTTGCCTCTTTTTAAATGTTTTCTTCTGTTTATATCGCACTTCGCGTAAAACCTTCATTTTTTGTATTGTAGCGTGCTTTAGTAGCGTTATATACACTTCCTATGTTCAAGTGTGGAATAAGCCTCTAGGGAAGCCCTATACAGTTACAAGAGGGGTTATACAAAACACACCGCTTGTTAATGGGGATCGCCTATCTTTTCAATTTGAAGATCAGAATAAAAATATAGTGCAGTTAAGTTATAGAATAAAATCAGCTTTGGAAAAGAAAAAAATGCAACAATTATACGCAGGGATATCATGTGTATTCGAGGGTGAGAGGAAAGAACCGGAAACAGCTCGGAATTTTCATGGTTTTAATTACCGTGATTATTTATACAAGCAACATATTCATTTCACATTTGAGGCTACATATATTTCTGAATGCTATAAAACATCACTGTCGCTCACGCAATGGATTCTTCTTTTAAGGCAACAAGCAATCTCGAAAGTTACAGAAATGTTTCCAGAGCAATCAGGTGCTTTTATGAATGCATTACTCTTTGGTGATAGACAACAAATGACGTTTGAAGTGGAAGAGCAATATCAACAATTTGGTCTTGTACATTTGTTAGCAATTTCAGGTTCACACATTGTATTGTTGATGGTGATAGTATATTTTATTTTGCTAAGAAGCGGTGCGACGAGGGAGGTAGCAACAATTTGCCTTATCATTTGTATTCCTTTGTATATGGTTTTAGCAGGGGCTTCACCCTCTGTTATAAGAGCTTCTATAACAGGGGTTTTGATGTTGATTGCTTTTATGTGCTCGATTCGTTTATCTAGTTTAGATGCTTTAAGTGTAACAGCTATATGTATGCTTATATATGACCCTTATCTTGTTTTTAATATTGGATTTCAGTTTTCTTTTGTAGGTAGCTTCGCTTTACTTTTGTCTGCTCCGTTATTGTTAGGGAGTAGCAACGGAGTAATCCGAAATTCTATTTATATTTCTATCATTTCACAGCTCGTTAGTACTCCGATTTTGTTATATCACTTTGGTTATTTTTCTCCATATAGCATTCTCCTCAATCTCTTATACGTTCCGTTTTTATCTATCATTGTATTACCATGTAGCATTATTATTTTACTGTGTATGCCAATTGTCCCGTTTCTCGCAAAAGGATTTGCGGATGTATTATCAATAGGCTTGAGTATGTCTAATGATTTTCTAAGTTATTGTGAAAGTTTACCATTTACCCAGCTTAACTTCGGGGAAACGCCCTTCAATCTTGTAGCTGTATATTGCGCGAGTATTGTCAGTATATTGATGGTTTGGGAAAGAAGAGCGCCGAAAAAAATGGTTTGTATAGTTGCGAGTGTATTTCTTTTTATTAGCACATGTCATTATGTATATCCATATTTTAGAGGAAGCGGAAGTGTAACATTTATTGATGTTGGACAAGGTGATGCAATATTAATTCGCCTTCCGTATGATAAAGGGATTTATCTTATTGATACAGGTGGAACGCTTCGTGTGAATAAGGAAGAATGGCAACAAAAAAAGCATGAATTTTCTGTTGGGAATGATGTTTTAATACCCTTTTTACAAAAAGAAGTTATTAAAACAATTGATAAATTAATCGTAACGCATGGAGATGCAGATCATATAGGTGCTGCACAAGAATTATTATCATATATACCTGTAAAAGAAGTGGTATTTGGCCGAAAGGGAAAAGATGCAGTATTAGAAAAAGTAGTCAAGAAACAGGCATTAGAAAAGGAAATGAAAATAACTGAAGTGGGGGAAGGGGCGAGTTGGAGTGTAAATGAAGCGGAATTTTTCGTTTTAGCTCCAAAAGGAAAAGAAAAAAGCGAAAATAACGCTTCAATTGTAATATGGGCAAAATTTGGAGGGTTGAAGTGGCTATTTACAGGCGATTTGGAAGAAGAAGGGGAAAAGATTTTAGTAGAGGCATATCCAGATTTACAAGTGGATGTTTTAAAAGTTGCTCATCATGGGAGTAATACGTCATCTATAGAGCCTTTTTTGAACGTCATACAGCCTCGTGTAGCGATTATATCTGTTGGTAAGCAGAATAGGTATGGACACCCGCATAAAGAAGTGATAGAGCGTTTTGAGAAGATGGGGAGTGAGATATGGCGCACGGACAAGCAAGGTGCTATTTCCTATGTTTTTAAAGGGGAAAATGGAACCTTTAAAAGTAAAATCACATATGATAAAACACATAATAGATGAAAAAGAGAAGACTGCCATGAAGTGGCAGTCTTTAAGAACCGATAAATTTAATAACAGTTGCAATGATGAAAAGTGTTGCGAAAAAACCAAATGAGACGATAAATCCTACCCCTGAATCAATAGCGTCATTGCGTTTACTTTGAACGTTTTGTTCAAAATCATTCATTTAGAATCCCTCCCCAACATTCCACTTTAGTATAAAATATTGTCAGAAAAAAATCTACAATTTCCATATGAAGAGAAAACGAGCTTTTTTGCTACTTTTAAATCATGAAGTAATGTGAGTTTTTCGTTTCCAAGCATGTTAACAGTTGGCACTTATACTCAAATTTTTATTGCGAATAATAAAGGGAAGGTGATTACCGCACACCAATAAGAAACCCGGGGCTTATTGCGTGGCGTTTAATATAAATAAAGGGACGGGTTATAAAGCCTGTTCCTTTGTACTTGTAAAACAAAAGCTAGGGCATTAGTATAAATATATATTGCCAAGTTAGGGAGTAGGAAAAAGTATGAGTGATATACATAAAAAAATTAAAAAGAAACAGTTTGCTCCGTTATATTTACTATATGGAACGGAAGCTTTTTTTATAAATGAAACGATAAAGCTTATTACGACAGAAGCACTTGAAGAAGAAGATCGAGAGTTTAATGTTGTGACATACGATTTAGAAGAAGCGTATTTAGAAGATGTGGTTGAGGATGCGCGTACGCTTCCTTTCTTCGGAGAACGGAAAGTACTGTTAATAAAATCACCGCTATTTTTGACTTCGCAAAAAGAAAAGTTAGAGCAAAATATAAAAATTTTAGAAGAATACATTGGTGAACCTTCTCCATTTTCTATTCTTGTTTTTGTTGCGCCTTACGAAAAACTTGATGAGCGAAAAAAAATTACAAAACTATTAAAGAAAACAGCAGATGTAGTAGAAGCAAATGCGATGCAAATACAGGATGTTCAGAAGTGGATTGTTGCTCGTGCAGATGAAGTGCATGTGCATATTGATAACGCGGCTGTTAGTTTGTTGCTAGAGCTTGTGGGAAGTAATGTAACAATGTTGGCGAAGGAAATGGACAAGTTAACGTTATACGTTGGTATGGGTGAAGAGATTACGACGAAACTTGTTGCAGAGCTTGTACCAAAATCCGTTGAGCAAAATGTATTCGCTTTGACAGAAAAAGTGGTGAAAAAAGATATTGCAGGTGCAATGCAAATTTTGGATGGATTATTTACGCAGCAGGAAGAGCCGATTAAATTGCTTGCGTTATTAGTGAGTCAATTCCGCTTGTTGTATCAAGTGAAAGAGCTACAGCAACGTGGTTATGGACAAAATCAAATTGCGTCTCATATTGGTGTACATCCGTATCGCGTGAAGTTGGCAATGAATCAAACGAAGTTTTTCTCTTTTGAAGAATTAAAAAAAGTGATTATAGAATTAGCGGAAGCTGATTATAGTATGAAGACGGGAAAGATGGATAAGAAACTTGTGCTCGAGTTTTTCTTAATGCGATTAAATCATATGTGATGACACAAAAAAGTTCATGTACTAAGTACATGAACTTTTTTGTATATAAAAAAACGATCCAAATGGATCGTTTTTTAAACGCCTTACGCGTTTACTTGTTTCGCTAAGCGAGATTTTTGACGAGCTGCAGCGTTTTGGTGGATAAGACCTTTACGAGCTGCTTTGTCAAGTTTTTTAGAAGCAGTTTTGAAAGCTTCTTTAGCATTTTCAAGATCGTTATTAGTAACTAAAGCTTCTACAGTTTTAACAGCAGAACGCATGTCAGACTTGATAGAAGCGTTATGTGCACGACGCTCTTCGCTAAGTTTAGCGCGTTTGATAGCAGATTTGATGTTTGCCATACTTTTCACCTCCCTGGTGCAATCGAATGACTCGATTCTTACATAGAACAAGTGATATTCTATCAAACGGTGAAGAGAATTGCAATAGTATATCCATGAAATTTCACGTAAAGGAAAGAATGACCTTATATAACTTTGGGAAATCTAACGATATTTACTATGAATTACGGAGGAGATACGATGAAAGAACCATTAGATTTAAGTAAATATAGCATTAGAACTGACCTTGCTGTAGAAGCCCATCAAATGTTGCAAGAAAGCCAAGAGGAACAAAAAGGGATACAGGGAGTTATTGTAAAAGAGAGAGAAGAAGAGGGGACTATAATTACAAAAGTAACAATTGATGAAGCTGCCTCTGAAGCGATGGGTAAAAAGCCTGGAAATTATTTAACGCTTGAAGTTCAAGGTATACGTCAGCAAGATACAGAACTTCAACAAAAAGTGGAGCGTATTTTTGCAAAAGAATTTTCTAATTTCTTAGAAGAGGTTGGCGTTACAAAAGAAGCAAGCTGTTTAATTGTAGGTCTTGGGAATTGGAATGTAACACCAGATGCTCTTGGACCGATAGTTGTAGAAAATGTATTAGTAACGAGACATTTGTTTCAATTACAGCCTGAAAGTGTAGAAGAAGGGTTTAGGCCTGTTAGTGCAATTCGGCCAGGGGTAATGGGAATTACAGGGATCGAAACGAGCGATGTTATTTATGGGATTATTGAGAAGACGAACCCGGACTTTGTAATTGCGATTGACGCATTAGCTGCCCGTTCTATTGAACGAGTAAATAGCACGATACAAATTTCTGATACTGGAATTCATCCCGGATCGGGGGTTGGGAATAAACGTAAAGAACTAAGTAAAGACACATTAGGTATCCCTGTAATCGCGATTGGTGTTCCGACTGTGGTCGATGCTGTTTCGATTACAAGTGATACGATTGATTTTATTTTGAAACATTTCGGCCGAGAGATGAAAGAAGGAAATAAACCTTCACGCTCTTTGTTACCAGCGGGATTTTCATTTGGAGAAAAGAAAAAATTAACGGAAGAAGATATGCCGGATGAAAAGAGCAGAAATATGTTTTTAGGTGCTGTTGGTACGTTGGAAGAAGAAGAAAAAAGAAGGCTGATTTATGAAGTGCTATCTCCTCTTGGTCATAATTTAATGGTAACCCCAAAAGAAGTAGATACTTTTATTGAGGATATGGCGAATGTAATAGCGAGTGGTTTAAATGCGGCGCTGCATCATCAAATTGATCAAGATAATACGGGAGCATATACACATTGAGGGGAACAGATGATTATCGTTTGAGTCGCTTTACGCTTTTGTGTATATGTAGTGTGGCTTTATGTTTACTTATGATGATAGCAGGAGTGGCACTTGCTAATCATGGTTTGAAAAGTATGAAAGGCTATCAGCAACTGTCATATGAACAAATAGCTCATATGACAGGGACAGAAAGTACAGGTGCTGAATCAGAAATTTTGGGTAGCTCGTTTTCGGCCTCAGAAAAACAACAACAGTTAGAACGGTTAAGAAGTTTTAATGTTGTAGAAGGAATTGGGATGGCAGTAGCTAGTGTAGCTTATGAAATGACGAAGTTCGGAACGGATATCGTTGTTGGGAAAATAAAAGGAATTTTTAGCTAAGAGTAACATGGGAGGCGGTTGTTTTACTGGTTTGTAAGACAGCCGTTTTAAAATTTGAAAAGGGTTTGTCTCTTATGGTTTATTCGCATAAGATATAGATAGAATGATTTGTATCGTAAGCAGCACGAGTTTTCATTGAATCTTTGTTGCTCTATTGATATAATCAGTGCTAGTGTATATTGGCGAGACTATTAGGAGTTGAGAACATAGATGAATAAAGAAGAAAGAGCAAAAAGACAGTCCAAAATTCGTAATTTCTCTATTATTGCTCATATTGACCACGGAAAATCAACGTTAGCAGACCGTATTTTAGAGAAAACAAACGCGTTAACACAACGTGAAATGAAAGCTCAGTTGCTTGACTCTATGGATTTAGAGCGTGAGCGTGGTATTACAATCAAATTAAACGCAGTACAATTAAACTATAAAGCAAAAGATGGTGAAGAGTATATTCTTCATTTAATTGATACACCAGGACACGTCGACTTTACGTACGAAGTATCTCGTAGTTTAGCGGCTTGTGAAGGCGCGATTCTTGTAGTAGATGCAGCGCAAGGTATTGAAGCGCAAACGTTAGCAAACGTATACTTAGCGCTTGATAATAATTTGGAAATTTTACCAGTTATTAATAAAATCGACTTACCGAGTGCGGATCCAGAACGTGTACGTCAAGAGGTAGAAGATGTAATTGGTTTAGATGCATCAGAAGCGGTACTTGCTTCTGCGAAAGCTGGAATTGGTATTGAAGAAATTTTAGAACAAATTGTTGAAAAAGTACCAGCTCCGTCGGGTGATTCAGAAGAGCCATTACAATGTATGATTTTCGACTCTTTATATGATCCGTACCGCGGTGTAATTGCTTATATCCGTGTTGTAAATGGAACAGTAAAAGTTGGCGATAAAGTACGTATGATGGCAACGGGTAAAGAATTTGAAGTAACAGAAGTAGGTGTATTTACACCGAAAACTACGCAACGTGACGAGTTAACAGTAGGTGATGTAGGTTTCTTAGCAGCATCGATTAAAAATGTTGGTGACACACGTGTTGGTGATACGATTACACATGCGAAACGTCCAGCTGCAGAGCCGTTAGCAGGTTACCGTAAGTTAAACCCGATGGTATTCTGTGGTCTGTATCCAATTGACTCTGCTCGTTATAACGATTTACGTGATGCATTAGAAAAATTAGAGTTAAACGATTCTGCTCTTGAGTTTGAACCAGAAACATCTCAAGCGCTAGGATTTGGTTTCCGTTGTGGTTTCTTAGGGCTTCTTCACATGGAAATCATTCAAGAACGTATTGAACGTGAATTTAAGATTGACTTAATTACAACAGCGCCAAGCGTTATTTATAAAGTTTATTTAACTAACGGTGAAGATGTTATTGTTGATAACCCATCTAATATGCCAGATCCACAGTCTATCGATCGTGTAGAAGAGCCGTTTGTGAAGGCTTCAATTATGGTTCCGAATGACTATGTTGGAGCTGTAATGGAGATTTGCCAAGGTAAACGTGGAACGTTTATTGATATGCAATATTTAGATGAAACGCGTGTTACATTAACATATGAAATCCCGTTATCAGAAATCGTATATGACTTCTTCGATCAATTGAAATCAAATACGAAAGGGTATGCATCATTTGACTACGAGTTAATTGGCTATAAGCCATCTAAACTTGTGAAAATGGATATTCTTTTAAATAATGAACAAGTGGATGCTTTATCATTTATCGTACACCGTGATTCAGCGTATGACCGTGGTAAAGTAATCGTAGAGAAATTAAAAGAATTAATTCCGAGACAACAGTTCGAAGTGCCAATTCAGGCGACTATCGGAAATAAAGTTGTAGCACGTTCTACAATTAAAGCGATGCGTAAAAACGTACTTGCAAAATGTTACGGCGGTGACATTTCTCGTAAGCGTAAACTTCTTGATAAGCAAAAAGAAGGTAAAAAACGTATGAAGTCTGTTGGCTCTGTAGAAGTACCGCAAGAGGCATTCATGGCTGTACTGAAAATGGATGACAACTAATATTTGAAATAAAAAAGAAGTCGTTTGTGCGGCTTCTTTTTTCTGTATAATTACTTTTTAGACATCTGAGCAGCTCTCATTTACAATAATGAGAGAGCTTTTTAGTTCATATAGAGTTAGGAGATTGTTAATGTCCGAAAATATTCGAAAAGATATTCAAGATAAAATACAAAATGGTAATTTTAATTGTGAAAAGGAATTGACGCTTTCTATTATTAGTGGAAAGTGGAAAGTTGTGATACTGTGGCATCTTGGTGTGGAAGGGCCGCATCGTTTCAGTGAATTACAACGGTTATTCCCAAGCATTTCTCATAAAGTTTTGTCGAACCAATTAAAAGAGTTAATGGAAGATGGGATTGTTGATCGGACAGTATATCCCGAAATTCCTCCTCGCGTTGAGTATTATATGACGGAACTAGGCATGTCACTTTTACCGATCGTTGAAATGATGTATGATTGGGGAAAAATGCGAATGGAACAAATTCGTAATACGTTAGAGAAGTAGAGAACCCTCCGGAGTGCGGAGGTTTTCTTTTTAGAAAGGTAGGAGTTATATTTGGTACAAGCTGCATACATTCATATTCCGTTTTGTCAGCACATTTGTCACTATTGTGATTTTAATAAAGTGTTTATTGAACGCCAACCGGTTGATCAATATTTAGATTATTTAGAGAAGGAAATAATAAATACGGTTCAAAAAGTTCCATTTGATAGTATGAAAACGATTTTTGTGGGTGGGGGAACTCCGACAGCGTTAAATATGGAACAGACAAAAAAATTACTCGAGATTATTAATCGTCATTTGCGTCCGTTCGCCCCGAATTGTGAATTAACATTTGAAGCGAATCCAGGAGATTTACCGAAAGAGAAGCTAAATGTACTGCTAGAAGGTGGAGTAAATCGAATTAGTTTTGGTGTGCAAACGTTCCGTGATGAACTTCTTGAGAAAATCGGGCGCAAGCATACGAGGGAAGATGCATTCCTCGCGATTCGAGAGGCACAGGAAGTAGGCTTTAAAAATATTAATGTAGATATTATTTATGCTTTGCCAGGACAGACGATAGAAGATGTAAAAGAAACATTAGATATTGCTTTTACGCTTGGTGTACAACATTACTCGGCATATTCATTAATTGTGGAGCCAAAAACAGTGTTTTATAACTTAATGAACAAAGGGAAATTACGTCTTCCGGGTGAAGACCATGAAGCGAAAATGTATGAAATAGTAATGGATGAAATGGAGAAACACGGTTATAACCAGTATGAAATTAGTAATTTCTCAAAAGGTGACAATAAAAGTAGACATAATCTCACATACTGGAATAATGAAGAGTATTATGGATTTGGAGCTGGAGCTCATAGTTATGTGAACGGAGAACGTATTCAAAATGTTGGTCCTCTGAAGCAATATTTTAATAAAATTGATGAAACAGGATTTCCGTATTTAGATGTTCACAAAGTGACGGAGAAAGAAAGAATGGAAGAAGAGCTGTTCTTAGGGCTTCGAAAAACAAAAGGTGTTTCTAAAACGGCGTTCCGCAATAAATTTAATGTAGAGATGGATCAAGTTTTCGCGAAGCAGTTACAAAGCAACCAAGAGCAGGGATTGCTTGAAGAGGAAGATGGACATGTGCGTTTAACGCGAAAAGGAAAATTATTAGGGAATGAAGTATTCCAATCATTTTTGATTGACTAATTAAATGTTCCATAGGCGTGAAAAAGTTTCATTATTTCGTGACGTTTCCGTTGACAATTGAATGTCAATTTTGGTAAGTTATTAATAGATTTAGCACTCAAAGACAAAGAGTGCTAACAGAGGTGATGATGAGATGCTTACGGAACGTCAGCTCTTAATTTTACAAACAATTATTGATGACTTTATTGGATCAGCGCAGCCCGTTGGGTCTAGAACGTTGGCTAAAAAAGATGAAATCACATTTAGTTCAGCTACTATTCGAAATGAAATGGCGGACTTAGAAGAATTAGGCTTTATTGAAAAAACGCACAGTTCTTCTGGACGTGTTCCTTCTGAGAAAGGCTACCGATTTTATGTAGACCATCTTTTAGCGCCGCAAAACTTACCGAACGCTGAAATTGTACAAATTAAAGATTTATTTGCTGAAAGAATTTTTGAAGCGGAAAAAATTGCACAGCAATCTGCTCAAATTTTATCAGAACTTACGAATTATACGGCAATTGTTCTTGGACCGAAGTTAAGTACAAATAAACTTAAAAATGTACAAATTGTGCCGCTTGATCGTCAAACTGCAGTCGCTATTATTGTAACCGATACAGGGCATGTACAAAGTAAAACGATTACCGTTCCGGAATCTGTTGATTTATCAGATTTAGAAAAAATGGTTAATATTTTAAATGAAAAGCTATCTGGCGTACCGATGGAAGAACTTCATAATAAAATCTTTAAGGAAATTGTTACAGTTTTACGTGGGTATGTTCATAATTACGATAGTGCAATAAAAATGTTGGATGGTACATTTCAAGTTCCGTTATCGGAAAAGATATACTTTGGAGGAAAAGCAAATATGCTTTCGCAGCCAGAGTTCCATGACATTCAAAAAGTTAGATCTTTACTTACCATGATTGATAATGAAGCCGAATTTTATGACATTTTGCGTCATAAACAAGTCGGGATTCAAGTGAAAATTGGTAGGGAAAACTCTTCGACGGCTATGGAGGATTGTAGTTTAATTTCTGCAACATATTCAATCGGCGAAGAGCAACTTGGAACAATTGCTATTTTAGGTCCTACGAGAATGCAATATTCTCGTGTAATTAGTTTGTTACAGTTATTTACGAGACAATTTACTGATGGGCTTAAAAAGTAAATGAGAGTAATACATTCGCTCAAGTGATGAAATTTTCATTGCTGTGTGTAATATATAATGCTTAGGTAATCATGCTATGCATGATACCTAATACCTTTTAAGGAGGTGAATATTGTGGAAGAGCGTAACGAACAAGTGGTAGAAGAAGTAAAAGAAGCGCAAGTTGAAGAAGCTGTCACGCCAGAAAACAGTGAAGAAACTGTAGAAGAAAAAAGTGAGGCTGCTCTTTTACAAGAAAAAGTAGATGAGTTACAAGCGAAACTAACGGAAACGGAAGGTCGCACATTACGTCTACAAGCTGATTTTGAAAATTATAAGCGCCGTGTCCAAATGGATAAACAGGCTGCTGAAAAATATAGAGCACAAAGTCTAGTTTCAGACATCTTGCCAGCTCTTGATAATTTTGAAAGAGCAATGCAAGTGGAAGCGACTGATGAGCAAACGAAATCATTGTTACAAGGTATGGAGATGGTGCATCGTCAATTGTTAGAAGCGCTGACTAAAGAAGGTGTGGAAGTGATTGAAGCTGTTGGTAAACAGTTTGATCCTAATGAACACCAAGCTATTATGCAAGTGGAAGATAGTGAATTTGAATCAAACGCGGTTGTGGAAGAATTCCAAAAAGGTTATAAATTAAAAGACCGTGTGATTCGCCCATCAATGGTAAAAGTAAATCAATAATTTACATAAAACTAGGAGGATTCGCCATGAGTAAAATTATCGGTATTGACTTAGGTACAACAAACTCTTGTGTAGCTGTTATGGAAGGTGGAGAACCAAAGGTTATCCCAAATCCAGAAGGGAACCGTACAACACCTTCTGTTGTAGCTTTCAAAAATGAAGAACGTCAAGTTGGGGAAGTTGCAAAGCGCCAAGCAATTACAAACCCAAATACAATCATGTCTGTTAAACGTCATATGGGTACAGACTACAAAGTAGAAGTTGAAGGTAAAGATTATACACCTCAAGAAATTTCTGCAATCATTTTACAAAATTTAAAAGCTTCTGCTGAAGCATACTTAGGTGAAACAGTAACGAAAGCTGTTATTACAGTACCTGCATACTTCAACGATGCAGAGCGTCAAGCAACGAAAGATGCTGGTCGTATCGCTGGTTTAGAAGTTGAGCGTATCATTAACGAGCCAACAGCAGCAGCACTTGCTTACGGTTTAGAAAAACAAGACGAAGAACAAAAAATCTTAGTATATGACTTAGGTGGCGGTACATTTGACGTATCTATCCTTGAGTTAGCAGACGGCACATTCGAAGTTATTTCAACTGCTGGTGACAACCGTCTTGGTGGCGATGACTTTGACCAAGTTATCATCGATCACTTAGTAG
This sequence comes from Bacillus cereus group sp. BfR-BA-01441, assembly GCF_022663075.1. Classification (NCBI taxonomy): domain Bacteria; kingdom Bacillati; phylum Bacillota; class Bacilli; order Caryophanales; family Bacillaceae; genus Bacillus; species Bacillus cereus group sp. BfR-BA-01441. Next base: position 41,862 of record NZ_JAKUEU010000017.1, on the reverse strand, counting down.
CTGAGTTCAAAAAAGAAAATAACATTGATTTAAGCCAAGATAAAATGGCGCTTCAACGCTTGAAAGATGCAGCTGAAAAAGCGAAAAAAGATCTTTCTGGTGTAACACAAACTCAAATTTCATTACCATTCATTAGTGCTGGAGCTGCTGGTCCATTACACTTAGAATTAACGTTAACAAGAGCGAAATTCGAAGAGCTTTCAGCAGGTCTTGTTGAAAGAACATTAGAGCCAACTCGTCGTGCATTAAAAGACGCTGGTTTTGCTCCAAGCGAATTAGATAAAGTTATTCTTGTTGGTGGATCTACTCGTATCCCAGCTGTACAAGAAGCTATTAAACGTGAAACTGGTAAAGAGCCATATAAAGGTGTAAACCCTGATGAAGTTGTAGCATTAGGTGCTGCAGTTCAAGGTGGCGTACTTACTGGTGATGTAGAAGGCGTTCTATTATTAGACGTAACTCCACTTTCTTTAGGTATTGAAACTATGGGTGGCGTGTTCACGAAATTAATCGAGCGTAACACTACAATTCCAACAAGTAAGTCACAAGTATTCTCGACAGCTGCTGATAATCAACCAGCAGTAGACATTCACGTATTACAAGGTGAGCGTCCGATGTCAGCTGACAACAAAACGTTAGGTCGTTTCCAATTAACTGACCTTCCACCAGCACCACGTGGTATTCCACAAATCGAAGTAACATTCGATATTGATGCGAACGGTATCGTTAACGTACGTGCGAAAGACTTAGGAACAAGCAAAGAGCAAGCTATTACAATCCAATCTTCTTCAGGTCTTTCTGATGAAGAAGTAGAACGTATGGTACAAGAAGCGGAAGCAAATGCTGACGCTGACCAAAAACGTAAGGAAGAAGTTGAACTTCGTAATGAAGCTGACCAACTTGTATTCCAAACAGACAAAGTTGTAAAAGATTTAGAAGGTAAAGTAGATGCAGCTGAAGTTGCAAAAGCAACAGAAGCGAAAGAAGCATTACAAGCTGCAATCGAGAAAAACGAGCTTGAAGAAATTCGTGCGAAAAAAGATGCTTTACAAGAAATCGTACAACAATTAACTGTTAAATTATACGAGCAAGCTCAAGCAGCTGCTGGTCAAGCAGAAGGTGCGCAAGGTGCACAAGACGCTGGCGCGAAGAAAGACAATGTAGTTGATGCTGAGTTTGAAGAAGTAAAAGAAGACAAGTAATTCAACTGTAAACATAATAAGTAAGATGACAAAAAGTCAAAGTCAAGCGTGCCTTGACTTTGGCTTTTTTCACGAATGAGAAGCGATGTGTGAGGATCTTAAGTTTTTCGCTTTGCATACTGTAAGTGAGGAAACTTTGTTGCAAAGCACTTTCTTTCGGTGTTAAAATTACGTTTATGTGAAAGATTCGGGGGTTGTAAATTTATGAGTAAACGAGACTATTATGAGGTCCTTGGACTTAGCAAGGGCGCTTCAACAGATGAAATAAAAAAAGCGTATCGTCGTTTGGCTAAAAAATACCATCCAGACGTAAGCAAAGAAGAAAATGCAATTGAAAAGTTTAAAGAAGTACAAGAAGCATACGAAGTGTTAAGTGATGATCAAAAGCGTGCGCAGTACGATCAATTTGGTCATGCTGGTGCAAATCAAGGATTCGGTGGATTTGGCGGCGGAGGAGACTTCGGCGGTGGCTTCGGTTTTGAAGATATATTTAGTTCTTTCTTTGGCGGTGGCGGCGGCAGACGTCGTGATCCAAATGCTCCGCGCCAAGGCGCTGACTTACAATATCAAGTCACTTTAGATTTTGAAGAAGCTATTTTTGGTAAGGAATTAAATGTGGAAATTCCGGTAGAAGATCCATGTGATACTTGTAAAGGTAGTGGAGCAAAACCAGGAACTTCAAAAGAAACATGTAAACATTGTTCAGGTTCTGGTCAAGTGAGTGTTGAACAAAACACACCGTTTGGTCGTATCGTAAACCGTCAAGCTTGTGGTCATTGTTCAGGAACTGGACAAATTATTAAAGAAAAATGTACGACATGTCACGGTTCAGGTAAAGTTCGTAAACGTAAAAAAATTAATGTTAAAATTCCAGCGGGTATTGATAATGGTCAACAAATTCGTGTGTCTGGAAAAGGTGAAGCCGGCGTAAATGGCGGACCAGCAGGAGACTTATATGTTGTTGTTCATGTAAGAAATCATGAATTCTTCGAGCGTGAAGGAGACCACATTATTTGCGAAATGCCATTAACATTTGCACAAATGGCACTTGGTGCTGAAGTGGAAGTCCCTACTGTTCATGGTAAAGTGAAGCTGAAAATCCCAGCAGGAACACAAACTGGAACAGAGTTCCGCTTAAAAGGAAAAGGTGCTCCGAACGTACGTGGATACGGTCAAGGAGATCAATATGTAGTCGTTCGTGTTGTTGTACCGACGAAATTAACTTCACAGCAAAAAGATTTATTACGTGAATTTGCAGGACAAGAAGAGCAGGATGATAGTTTATTCGGAAAGCTTAAACGTGCTTTCAAAGGGGAATAATGGAAATAAAAAATGGAGTTGGTAAATTGTGAAATGGTCAGAAATTAGTATTCATACAACAGAAGAAGCAGTAGAAGCTGTCTCTCATATTTTACATGAAGCTGGTGCTAGCGGAGTTGCGATTGAGGATCCAGCGGAGTTAACGAAAGAGCGCGAGCAACAATATGGTGAAATTTATGCATTGAATCCAGATGAATATCCGGCGGAAGGTGTATTAATAAAAGCATATTTCCCGCAAACCGATTCTTTACATGAAACGATTGCAGGTGTAAAATCATCTATTGATGTGCTTCCATCTTACGACATCGAAATTGGTACTGGAAATATTACCGTTAACGAAGTCAATGAAGAAGATTGGGCTACTGCTTGGAAAAAATATTACCATCCAGTACAAATTTCTGATACATTCACAATCGTACCGACTTGGGAAGAATATACACCATCTTCTCCTGATGAAAAAATCATTGAATTAGACCCGGGTATGGCGTTTGGTACAGGAACTCATCCAACAACAACGATGTGTATCCGTGCTTTAGAAAAAACAGTACAGCCAGGTGACGCTATTATTGATGTAGGAACAGGTTCTGGTGTACTTAGTATTGCAGCAGCAAAATTAGGTGCGTCTTCTGTTCAAGCGTATGATTTAGATCCGGTTGCGGTTGAAAGTGCAGAAATGAATGTACGTTTAAATAAAACAGATGATATCGTGTCTGTTGGACAAAATAGTCTTTTAGAAGGTATTGAAGGTCCTGTTGATTTAATCGTAGCTAACTTATTAGCAGAAATTATTCTATTATTCCCTGAAGATGCAGCAAGAGTTGTGAAGTCAGGTGGATTATTTATTACATCGGGCATTATTGCTGCGAAGGAAAAAGTAATTTCTGAGGCGCTAGAAAAAGCTGGATTTACAATTGAAGAAGTGTTACGAATGGAAGATTGGGTAGCAATTATTGCACGAAATGCGTAATATAGATTTTAGTCTATAATGAAAAGGGGAGTCTCTCACTATAAGGTGAGGGACTTGCCGTTTGTTATATGAAAAATGATAACGTTTCGTTCTTTTCGTAAGTGTTGACTTACGAAAGGAACGAAACTCTACTAAGGTGATTATATGCAACGTTATTTTGTAGAAGAGAAATATGTAAATGAGACAAGTATTCGCATTGTAGGTGATGACGTACATCATATCGCAAGAGTGATGCGTATGTCAGCTGGTGATCATATTTATTGCTGTGTAAATGGAAAAACAGCAGTATGTTCAATTGATGAAATTACCAGTGAATTTATTAATACGGCTATTGTAGAATGGGTAGAGGCGTCAAGTGAACTTCCTGTTTTCGTGACGATTGCAAGTGGACTGCCAAAAGGAGACAAGCTAGAGTTAATTTTTCAAAAAGGAACTGAGCTTGGGGCAGCTGCATTCTTACCATTTCAAGCATCTCGCTCTATCGTAAAATGGGATGCGAAAAAAGCTGATAAAAAAGTTGAGCGTTTAAGAAAAATTGTGAAAGAAGCTGCGGAACAATCACATAGAAGTGAAATTCCAGAAGTACATGCTCCAGCATCATTTAAGCAATTGCTTTCAATGAGTGGTGAGTATGATGCTTGTCTTGTTGCTTACGAAGAGGAAGCAAAACAAGGCGAGAAATCTAATTTTGCGAAAGCTTTAACGACAATGAAACCAGGTCAAAAGCTATTGATTGTATTTGGCCCAGAAGGCGGTTTAGCTGAGGAAGAGATTACAGCGCTTCGTGAACATAAATTTGTACCATGTAGTTTAGGACCAAGAATTTTAAGAACAGAAACGGCGCCGTTATACGCGTTAAGTGCTGCTTCGTATCATTTTGAATTGATGGGGTGATGATCAATGTCAACTGTTGCGTTCCATACGTTAGGTTGTAAAGTAAACCACTATGAAACAGAAGCCATTTGGCAATTGTTTAAACAAGGTGGTTATGAAAGAACAGAATATGAAAAGAAAGCTGATGTATATGTTATTAACACATGTACAGTAACGAATACTGGGGACAAAAAAAGCCGTCAAGTAATCAGACGTGCTGTGCGTCAAAATCCAGATGCAGTTATTTGTGTAACGGGATGTTATGCACAAACATCTCCAGCTGAAATTATGGCGATCCCGGGTGTGGATATTGTAGTTGGTACACAGGATCGTGAAAAGATGTTAGGTTACATCGAAGAATTCCGTAAAGAGCGTCAACCAATTAATGCTGTCCGCAATATTATGAAAACACGTGTGTACGAAGAACTTGATGTACCTTATTTCACGGATCGTACACGTGCGTCTTTAAAAATACAAGAGGGTTGCAATAACTTCTGTACATTCTGTATCATTCCTTGGGCGCGCGGTTTAATGCGTTCTCGTGATGGAAAAGAAGTTATTAAACAAGCGCAACAATTAGTGGATGCAGGCTATAAAGAAATCGTATTAACGGGTATTCATACAGGTGGATACGGCGAAGACATAAAAGATTATAACTTAGCTGGATTACTTCGTGATATGGAAGCGGAAGTAGGCGGATTAAAACGTCTTCGTATTTCTTCTATTGAAGCGAGTCAAATTTCAGATGAAGTAATTGAAGTGTTAGATAAATCTGAAGTAGTTGTACGCCACTTGCATATTCCGTTGCAATCTGGCTCTAATACTGTATTAAAACGTATGCGTCGTAAATATACGATGGAATTCTTCCAAGAGCGTTTAGATCGTTTGAAAGAAGCGTTACCAGGCCTTGCGATTACATCTGACGTAATCGTTGGTTTCCCAGGTGAAACAGAAGAAGAATTCATGGAAACATACAATTTCATTAAAGAGAACCGCTTCTCTGAGTTACATGTGTTCCCTTACTCAAAACGTACAGGAACACCTGCAGCGCGCATGGAAGATCAAGTTCCTGAAGATGTGAAGAACGATCGTGTTCATCGTTTAATTGAGCTATCTAATCAATTAGCGAAAGAGTACGCATCAGCGTTTGAAGGTGAAGTGCTTGAAATCATTCCGGAAGAGCAATTTAAAGAGGGCGACCGTGAAGGGTTATATGTAGGTTATACAGATAACTACTTGAAAATTGTATTTGAAGGATCAGAAGAATTAATTGGTAAGCTAGTGAAAGTGAAAATTACGAAAGCTGGTTATCCATATAACGAAGCGCAATTTGTTCGTGTTCTTGAAGATGATGTGAAAAAAGAATCAGCTAGCGCATAAAAAGAGCGTGCAACCGGAAACGGTTTGCATGCTTTCTTTATTTGAAGCGGTTAAGTAATAGAAGGTGGGGAGGCGTTTCATGCATCCCTGTATGAAAAAAGATGAAATGATAAAAATATAGTTGTCTTCATCAGTGAAGGATACTAGTTATTTGCATAACTTTTGAAAAGGAAATGCTTCTATTCTTCTTTTATTCTGCCAAATAGTTGACCTGAAGTGATAAAATGTATTATAATCGTAAAAGACATGCTGAAGAAGTGTTTCTTTTTGCATGCTGAAGTTAGTATGTAAGTGTGATGTTTCGGAGGGAGGGAAAGAGAATGTCAAAAACAGTCGTTCGTAAAAACGAGTCTTTGGAGGATGCACTTCGCCGTTTTAAAAGATCGGTTTCTAAAACTGGTACACTTGCTGAAGCAAGAAAGCGCGAGTTTTATGAAAAACCAAGTGTAAAACGTAAGAAGAAATCTGAAGCGGCAAGAAAGCGTAAATTCTAAGAGAGGGTGTAAGTTATGAGTCTTCTCGGTCGTTTAAACGATGATATGAAACAAGCGATGAAGAATAAACAAAAAGAAAAATTAACCGTTATTCGTATGGTTAAGGCTGCTTTACAAAATGAAGGTATTAAACTGCAACATACTCTTACTGAAGAAGAGGAAATAACAGTTTTAGCTCGTGAAGTAAAACAGTATAAGGACTCCCTCCTTGAATTTAAAAAAGCTGGTCGTGAAGACCTTGTTAATAAACTGCAAAGTGAAATTCAGATTTTAAGCGCATATTTGCCAGAGCAATTAACTGAAGAAGAACTAGTTGATGTAATCAAGCAAGTTATTTCTGAAGTTGGTGCGACTTCTAAAGCAGATATGGGTAAGGTGATGACTGCTGTTATGCCGAAAGTAAAAGGTAAAACAGACGGATCACTTGTGAATAAGCTGGTTATCCAGCTATTAGCATAAAAAAACGTCTCATTTCGTATGAGACGTTTTTTTATTGTTCTTATTAAGGAGAAACGCTATATTGCTTAAAAAGCGTTTCTGTAAGTGATAAAAACCCCTCTAGTTAAAGTTTCAATTTATTATTTCCTTGTATAATTCCGATTCTACACCTATTCTTACTTCCTTGACTAAAACTTCTTTCGCGAATAAAAGCTAAGTACCGAGCCTTCTGAAACTCAGATTGAAGTTTTATAGCTTGCTCTTCAGCATAATCCTCAAAGGTAACGAAAGAGATTCTAACTATTTTAGATTTTGCATCAGTTGCATAAAATGGCTGGATATTACTGTCGGTAACTTGTTTTATAACATTCAAAATTTCTTGACCAAAGCCGATTTCCTTTCGTATTTCCTCATTTATTAATTCATTTTTTAATGAACCCTAATATTTTTTGAAATTCATATAACAACCATCTATAAAATATTCTTACTTACAACGTAACATTCAGATTGAAGAAATTTTCTTTTTTTGATTTTATCCCGCATTAACGGGTAGCCCGATTGGTGAGGATTGATTATAGTTTTACTTTATCTCAGTTGTCCAATAAATGACAACTACTTATTCTATGGTCAGTATGTCACGTCCAGAACGAATTGTAACAGGTTTTTTCAAGTTTCCCACTTCTCGCTAGGCTCAATTTCTTAATGTAACTTGTACTGATATCCTGTAGGGGCGCATATTCTTGTATTAATACTTCTATTATTAAAGATAACATCCTCTGATCCATCATTGTCCTGACAAATATGATTTCATATAGCGACTGTTTTAATTAACATGATATGAACTCTTGCAGAATATAGTTATGTTAGTGAAGTCGTTATAACACGATAGGCACTTGTGAAGAAATACATATATATGGGATGAGAGGGGGTCTTTCGAGATGAAGAAATTAGAACAAATGAAAAATTGGTTGACAAAACAAGTAGACCTACCAGTGGATGTATTAATGGATCTACCTCGGATTACTCTTGTTGGGCAAATACATATTTATATAGAAAATCATCGGGGGTTATTAGTGTTTTCAGATAAAGAAGTGCGATTGCTTTTAAAACACGGTCAATTATTAATTAAAGGACAATCCTTTGTTATTAAAACGATTCTTCCAGAAGAGCTTTTACTCGAGGGGATAATTGAGCAAGTAACATTTTTAGAAAATGAAAAAAAAGGTGATTGAAGTGAAACTTCCATTTGTGAAGTTTTTCTTCTTTATCCTGTAAAAGTTCCGTTGATAGAGACTGATTACAGTTTTACTCTGTTTTATTTTAGTACGAGCTATTTTAATGCTTCAAATAAAAGTAGTATATCTACTTTTAGAAAGGTAGTGAAGATGATAAATGAAAAATAAATGGTTTATAAAGTGGCTTGGATATGTAAAAGTGCGAATTGAAGGTAGAGGAGCGGAACGGTTTGTTAATGAATGTGTACGGAGGAATTTATTAGTTTGGGATGTTAAAAAGATAGCTGATGAAACGTTAGTTTTTTGTATGTTGTTACGCGATGTGAAAAAAATAAAACCAATTTATAGAAAAAATGAATGTAAATTATATTTTATTGGACGTTATGGTTTTCCTTTTTGGAATAAACGTTTAATTAAAAACAGTGGATTTTTAATTGGTTTTTTAATTTTCTTTTTTGGTGTGATTGCAATGTCAAATATGGTTTGGAAAATTGAAATTACAGGAGCTAAACCTGAAACAGAATATATATTGATGAAAGAATTGGATAAAATGGGTATTAAAAAAGGGAAACTACAATTTCAAATGCCGAATGTAGAAGATGTACAACGCCATTTGACAGATAATATTAATGCCATTACTTGGGCGGGACTAGAAGTAAGGGGAACGACTTATCATTTTAAAATTGTTGAAAAAAACGAACCGAAGAAAGAAAAGGAACAAAGGCCGCAAAATTTAGTAGCAAAAAAAGAAGCGATTATTACAAAAACGTTTGTAGAAGTTGGAAAGCCGGTTGTACTGAAAAATGATCATGTAGAAAAAGGACAGATTCTCGTATCGGGAATATATGGTAATGAGGAAAGTCCGACGATTGTTTCAGCGAAAGGTATTGTATATGGCGAAACGTGGTATACATCTAAGGTGGATGTCCCGTTAAAGACGCAATTCCAAGTGTATACTGGTAATGTATACAATGAACATTTTCTTAAATTCGGGGATACGAAAATAAAAATATGGGGATTTCAGCATGATAAGTATAAACGCTCTCGTACTGAAAGTGTAAAGCATGATGTGAAATTATTTGGTTTTACACTGCCGATTGCATATGAAAAAGATGTTGTGAGAGAAGAGGAAGAAGCGAATCGAGAATATACAGAAAAGCAAGCGCTGAAAGTAGCGAAGGAGATGGCCGAAAAAGAACTAAAGAAAAAATTGGATGAACATGCTATGATTGTAAGTGATAAGATTTTGAGTAAAGAGGTTGAGGCGGATCAACTAAAAGTCACATTGCATTATACTGTGGTTGAAAATATTGCAGAGCCACAACCAATATCCGAATCCGATATTCAAGGAGACTGAGTAATGGCAGAACAATTAGTAGAAATGAACCAACAATTGGAAAATGCTAACGAAGCAATCGCTCTTTTTGGAGTTAATGATGCGCATTTAAAAGTAATTGAACGAGAACTGAATGTATCGATCGTAACTAGAGGAGAAACTGTTCATGTATCTGGGGCAGTTGAAACGGTGGCACTCGTAGAAAAAATCTTACAGCAATTACTTGTTGTAATTCGTAAAAGTATATCAATTTCAGAGAGAGATGTTGCGTATGCGATTCAGCTTGCACAACAAGGGAAAATTGCTCAATTTGAAGAGTTATATGAGGAAGAAATTTTCAAGACTGCAAAAGGTAAATCCATTCGTGTAAAAACAATGGGGCAAAGAAGATATATTCATGCGATGAAGAAGAATGATATTGTCTTTGGGATAGGGCCTGCAGGAACTGGAAAAACATATTTAGCTGTAGTAATGGCTGTGAGAGCTTTAAAACAAGGATATGTAAAGAAAATTATTTTAACAAGACCTGCTGTAGAAGCTGGAGAAAATTTAGGTTTTTTACCAGGGGATTTGAAAGAGAAGGTAGATCCATACTTACGCCCGTTATATGATGCTTTACATGATATTCTTGGACAAGAATATACGCAGCGTATGATGGAGCGAGGAGTAATTGAAATAGCTCCGCTTGCTTATATGAGGGGGCGTACGCTTGATGATTCATTTGTTATTTTAGATGAGGCTCAAAATACAACGGGTGCTCAAATAAAAATGTTTTTAACAAGATTAGGTTTTAGTTCTAAAATGGTTATTACAGGGGACCCTTCACAAGTAGACTTGCCAAAAGGGGTAAAATCAGGGCTATCTATAGCTGCTAATATTTTATCTGGTGTATCAGGTCTGTCATTTATTACATTAGAACAAACGGACGTTGTGAGACATCCATTGGTGCAACGTATTATTGAGGCATATGATAAAATGGAATGATCCTATTTGTCAGGATCATTTCTTTTTGTATGATAAGGTTGGCGAACGTCATATTTTTTACTATCATGAAAGATAAGGAAAATAAACTATTGGTACTAGTGTATAAAATATTGCCTCAAAGTATCGTTTGGTAGAAGAAATGAAAGCTATAAATAGTTTCACTTTATTTCTGGAGAGGAGAAGGTATTGAAATCATGTCAAGATCTCAAGAAATTTCTAAGTGGTTTCGTAATTTACAACATTCGAAAAAACTAAGTTGGATTTCTTACGTTGTGTTAGGAGCAGTGCTGTTTTTTGCGCTTATGAATAATGTAAAACCAGAACAATTAGATGTTAATATGTATTCTATTGCGAAAAAGACAATCCATTCTCCTATAAAAATTGAAGATAAAGTTACAACGGATAAAAAGAAAAAAGAAGCCGCTACAAAAGTTGAAGATCAATATACATATAAAAGTGAGTATAAACAAAACAAAGTTGATATTGTGAATGACGTCTTTGCTAAAGTGGATGAAGTGGTGCAAGAGATTAAAGCTGTTGGACCGGATGATCAAAAAAAGATGACTGATGCTGAGAAAGTGGACAAGTTAAAAAAGAAACTACCCGCTGACTTAACGAAAGAGTTATCTGATTCAAACTTACTGAATTTGATTAATGCAGATCCGAGCCAATTAGTATTAGCGAAAGATGCTGCGGTCACAGCGATTAATAGTATCATGACTGAGCATATTAAAATGGACGAATTGAAAGATGCGAAAGAACGATATGTAAGTGAGATGAATAGTGTTAATGTTGATAATGGTTTAAAAGAATCAATTAAGGCGCTAGGAAGATATGCAATTTCAGCTAACTATTTTTATGACCCAATCTTAACGAAAGAGAAGAGAAAAGCAGAGGAAGATTTAGTTCCACCTGTTTATATTCTTCAAGGACAAGTTCTTGTTAGAGAAGGTGAAACAATTTCAAGTGATGTGTATAATCAGTTGAAATTAGTTGGTTTGTTAGAAAAAGGGAACGGTTTTCAACCTTATATTGGATTAGCGGTACTCATTGGTGTGTTACTATACTTTATGCATAAACAATTTGAATTATTTTTAAAGAGAAAAAGAGAAGATAGACCGTATGTTTTAGCGTATATTACAATTTTGTCTATCACAATCGTCTTAATGAAAATCATTAGTTTGTTTCAAAAACTTGAATACGCAGGGATTGCATATGTTGTCCCAGTTGCGATGGGAACAATACTTGTAAAACTAATGATTGGTGATCGATTTGTCTTTTTAACGAGTATGATTTTTTCTGTATGCGGAAGTATTATGTTTAATGAAGGAGTAACGAGTACATTAAATTATAGTGTAGGGATTTACGTATTGTTAAGTTCGTTATCGGTTAGTATTTTCTTGCGAGAAAAAAATCGTCGTACAATGATTTTACAGGCTGGTATACTCGTTTCTGTATTAAATGTAGTCGTATTGGCGGCGCTCTTATTATTACGTAATGGGAATTTTTCGCCTCTTGAAATTGGTACGCAATTATTAATGGCTTCACTTTCAGGGATTATATCATCCGTTTTGGCTATGGGAATTTTACCATATTTAGAAAGTGGACTTGGAATCGTATCAAGTATGAAGCTTATGGAATTATCAAGCCCAAATCATCCACTTTTACGCAGAATTTTGTTAGAAGCGCCAGGGACATATCATCATAGTGTAATGGTAGCGAATCTTTCTGAGGCTGCTTGTGAAGCAGTCGGGGCAAATGGTGTATTAGCGCGTGTAGGGGCATATTATCATGATGTAGGAAAAACAGTACAACCGCAATTCTTTATTGAAAACCAAATGGGAATTGAAAACCCGCATGATAAATTAGATCCTGTAACAAGTAAAGATATTATAATTGCTCACGTAACGGATGGAGTAAGAATGCTCGAAGAATATCATATTCCACAAGAAATTATTGATATCGCTGGGCAACATCACGGTACAACGTTACTGAAATATTTTTATTATAAAGCTATTAAAGAAGATAAAGAAAAATATACAGAAGAGATGTTCCGTTATCCAGGTTCAAAAGCAACTTCGAAAGAATCGGCAATTGTTGGTATTGCTGATAGTGTAGAAGCTGCGGTACGTTCTATGAATCACCCAACGCCAGAACAAATTAATAATTTGGTGCAAAGTATTATTAAAGATCGACTGCAAGACGGTCAATTTAGTGAATGTGATTTGACGTTTAAGGAACTACAAATCGTTGGAAAAACGTTGTGTGAAACGTTAAATGGTATTTTCCATTCGCGTATTACATATCCGGAACCTCCGGAAGAAAAGGAGAAAGAATGAGTTTGTTAATTGATTTTATTGATGAAACAGAAGAAGTAAAAGAAGAGTATATGAGTTTAATTCGTGAAGTGTTAGAAAAAGCAGCTCAAATGGAAAATATCGAGGATGGTGCGGAGGTATCGGTGACATTTGTAGATAATGAGCGCATTAGAGAAATTAATCGTGATTACCGAGATAAAGATCAACCTACAGATGTAATATCCTTTGCCATGGAAGAGATGGGAGAAGGAGAAATGGAGATTGTTGGTGCAGAGATGCCGCGCATGTTAGGGGATCTTATTATCTCTATTCCAAGGGCGAAAGAGCAAGCTGAAGAGTACGGACATTCTTTCGATCGTGAACTTGGATTTTTGGCGTTACATGGCTTTTTACATTTACTTGGTTATGATCACATGACAGAAGAAGATGAAAAAGAAATGTTCGGAAGACAAAAAGAAATTTTAGAAGCTTTTGGATTAGGACGATGAAAAAAGGAAAACTTATAGATAGTTTTGGATATGCTATAGCTGGTATATTCTTTTGTTTTCGTCATGAACGAAATATGAAAATCCATTATTTAGCCGCAGTCATTGTTATATGCTGCGGCTTTTATTTCCATATTACGAAAATAGAGTGGATGATATTACTTATTGTAATAGGGAGTGTAATGAGTTTAGAGATGGTAAATACGGCTGTGGAAAAAACGGTAGATTTAGCGACTGCCGATATTCATCCGTTTGCAAAAATTGCAAAGGATGTTGCGGCAGGAGCGGTTTTATTGTTTGCAATTATAGCTGTTATAATTGGTGCTATTATCTTTTTACCGTATATGGTATAGTTGCATTCCGAAGCTTTTATTAAGCTTTGGAAGTGCCGTAAGGGCCTTTAATGAGAGAGTGTATCTCTTCATAGCTGTGAACAGGAAGGATGCGGGAATATGAATAGTAAACAATTAATTCTAGAAGCAATCGAAGCGCGTAAACAAGCGTACGTACCATATTCTAAATTTCAAGTAGGTGCAGCATTATTAACGCGCGATGGAAAAGTGTATCGTGGATGTAATGTTGAGAATGCATCATATGGCTTATGTAATTGTGCTGAAAGAACAGCTTTATTTAAGGCGGTTTCTGAAGGAGATAACGAATTTGTAGCCATTGCGGTTGTAGCAGATACAAAGCGTCCAGTACCTCCTTGTGGAGCATGTCGACAAGTTATGGTAGAATTATGTAAACAGGATACGAAAGTATACTTATCAAACTTACATGGTGACGTTCAAGAGACGACAGTCGGAGAATTGTTACCAGGAGCATTTTTAGCGGAGGATTTACATGAATAGAAAAGGTTATAAATCAGGTTTTGTCTCTATTATTGGCAGACCGAATGTTGGAAAATCTACATTTTTAAACCGTATTATCGGCCAGAAAATTGCTATTATGAGTGATAAGCCACAAACGACTCGTAATAAAATTCAAGGTGTATATACAGAAAATGATGCACAAGTTATTTTCATTGATACACCAGGAATACATAAACCTAAACATAAATTAGGCGACTTCATGGTAAAGATGGCGCAAACGACATTAAAAGAAGTTGATATTGTTCTGTTTATGGTTAATGCAGTTGAAGGATTTGGTCGTGGTGAGGAATTCATCATTGAGAAATTAAAAGAAACGAAACAACCAGTATTTTTAGTCATTAATAAAATTGACCAACTTCATCCAGAGCAATTACTAGAGTTAATTGATCAATATCGTAAACTACATGAATTTGCAGAGATTGTACCAATTTCTGCGTTAGACGGTAATAATGTGGACGCTTTAATTGGAACAATTAAAAAGTATTTACCAGAAGGACCACAATACTATCCAGAGAATCAAGTAACGGATCATCCGGAGAGATTTATTATTGCAGAGCTTATTCGTGAGAAAGTACTACATTTAACACGTGAAGAAGTGCCGCATTCTGTGGCTGTTGTTATCGATGCGATTCAAAAGCGTGAGGGCGGGGCAGTTTATATAAATGCAACGATTGTTGTTGAACGTGCATCACAAAAAGGAATCATCATCGGAAAACAAGGGAAAATGTTAAAAGAAGTTGGTAAGCGAGCTCGTTTTGATATTGAAGCGCTACTTGGTTCTAAAGTATTTTTAGAAGTATGGGTAAAAGTGCAAAAAGATTGGCGTAATAAAATGTCTCAGCTTCGTGACCTAGGTTTCCGCGAGGATGAGTACTAAAATAGAGTAAAGTTGTAATCAGTGGATGGTTGGTTCATCCACTGATTATTGGTTTTTATGAACTTTGATAAATTAGGAAAAATTTTTCTCACATGAAAATGGACAAAATGGGTCAATTTAATAACAACAAAGGAAATTGGTTTATAGGCTACGCTTATTGAGAAAGGTGGATTCTTATGCTAGATTTTACCTGGAAGTTTTTCTCCAAAACAGGAAGCATTGAAACGTACTTGCTTTTGAAAGAAATGGAAAAAGACGTAAACGATGAGATGGATCAACATGAAGAGGAGCTAGCGCATCTAGACTCTCCAATTTCTTGACCCGTTTTGTTCAAACCTTGGATGGTGACGAACATGTTTCAAAAAGTTGAGGGCATCGTTATCCGTACGACAGATTACGGAGAAACGAACAAAATTGTTACAATATTCTCAAGAGAACTTGGTAAGGTAAGTGCAATGGCAAGAGGGGCAAAAAAACCGAAAAGCCGATTAGCATCTGTGTCGCAATTAATGACACATGGCCATTTTCTAATTCAAATGGGATCTGGGCTTGGAACATTGCAACAAGGCGAGATTATTTCAACTATGAAAGAAATTCGCGAGGATATATTTTTAACTGCTTATGCATCATTTATTGTTGAGTTAACTGATAAAGCAACAGAAGATAAAAAACATAATCCGTATTTATTTGAAATGTTATATCAAACGTTGCATTATATGTGTGAGGGTGTTGATCCAGAAGTATTATCATTAATTTATCAAACGAAAATGCTTCCGGTATTAGGGATGCGCCCGTACTTTGATACATGTGCGATTTGTCATCAAGAAACAGACTTTGTCGCCTTCTCCGTAAGGGAAGGCGGTTTTCTGTGCTCACGTCATGCAGAGCAAGACCCATATCGTATACCGGTAGGAGAAGCTGTTCATAAATTATTACGCCTTTTCTTCCATTTCGATTTACATAGGCTCGGAAATGTATCGGTAAAGGATAGCACAAAAAAACAAATGCGTTTAGTATTGAATACATATTATGATGAATATTGCGGAATTTATTTGAAATCAAGACGTTTTTTAGAACAACTTGATAAGTTTCAAATATAATTTTGGGCCGTATACGGTCCTTTTTACATACTTTCTTTTTCGAATAGCATATTTAGTATATAATATTTAAGAGATAGTATAACTTTTTTCGTTGTGCATTAAAGGTGGTGATTATCATAGAGCTGAATAAACGGCAAGAACATATCATTCAGATTGTAAAAGATCACGGTCCTATTACAGGGGAATCAATTGCAGCGCAATTGGGTCTAACACGTGCGACGCTAAGACCAGACTTAGCAATTTTAACGATGGCTGGTTATTTAGAAGCACGTCCACGCGTAGGTTATTTTTATACGGGTAAAACTGGGGGGCAGCTATTATCTGAAGCTGTTAAGAAAATTAAAGTACAAGATTATCAATCTAGACCGGTTGTAATTGATAAAAATGTTTCCGTATACGATGCAATTTGTACGATGTTTTTAGAGGACGTTGGTACATTGTTCGTTGTAGATCAGATGACTCTATTAGTTGGTGTTGTGTCTCGTAAAGATTTATTAAGAGCGAGCTTAGGAAAGCAGGATTTAACCTCTCTTCCGGTTAATATTATCATGACAAGGATGCCAAACATTGCGATGTGTCGTAGAGAGGATTCTTTATATGATATTGCGATGGAATTAATAGAAAGACAGATTGATGCAATGCCAGTTGTAAAAGATACGAAACAAGGTTTAGAAGTGATTGGGCGAATTACAAAAACAAATATTACACGTGCGTTTGTAAATTTAGTAAATAACGAATAAGTGTAATTTGTTTAAAGTGAGGTAATGTAATGGATAATAAAATCGTATATGTCGTATCTGACTCTGTAGGGGAAACGGCTGATTTGGTTGTTCGAGCAGCAATGGGGCAATTCCCGTTTGCTCCTGATATTAGACGTGTACCGTATGTAGAAGATACAGGGACATTAAAAGAAGTGATTTCGATTGCTAAGAGTAATCAAGCACTTATATGTTTTACGTTAGTTAAGCCTGATATGCGCCGGTATTTAGTAACAGAGGCTGCAAAAGAAGGGGTAGAGGCATACGATATTATCGGCCCTCTTATTGATCAAATTGAAGAAATTACGGGGCAAGTGCCGAGATATGAGCCAGGTGTTGTCCGTAGGTTAGATGAAGAATACTTTAAAAAGATTGAAGCGATTGAGTTTGCTGTGAAGTATGATGACGGCAGAGATGCACGAGGTATTTTAAAAGCAGATATCGTGTTGATTGGTGTTTCGCGTACATCAAAAACACCACTTTCCCAATATTTAGCTCATAACAAACGCTTGAAAGTTGCGAATGTACCACTCGTGCCAGAAGTTGACCCACCTGAAGAACTATATCAAGTGGCAAAAGAAAAATGTTTCGGTTTGAAAATTACGCCAGATAAGTTAAATCATATTCGAAAAGAACGATTAAAATCACTTGGATTAAGTGATGGAGCAACATATGCAAATATTAATCGTATTCAAGAAGAAATTGATCACTTTGAGGAAGTAATTAGTAAAATAAATTGCCAAGTAATCGATGTATCGAATAAAGCGATTGAAGAAACAGCAAATATTATTGTGAATGCAGTGCAAAACCAAAAAATGTTTTAGCACATTTACCAAAGGTGAATGTGCTTTTTTCGCTCGTGTGAAATATGATACCTATGGATTTTGTAATAGATTGTAGTGTAATGGTTATACTTATACTCCTTTGTCTTTTAGTATATTCAAGGTGTGAGTTTGTCATCCTGAAATGTAAGATGAAAAAATAAAGGGATATGTAGCGTAGTTGAAGAAAATATATTATAATAAAAAATTGTGATAAAAACCTATATTTTACGTTTAGACTTTAATTTTTCAGAATAAACTAGGGATAGGATTTACGAAAAAGACATGTAATTACGTTAAATCGACAAAATCTATACAAGAAAACGCACATTATGGAAGGATTCACAGAAGGGATGTAGAATACAGAAATATGCAAAACATCAACAACATATTAGTTGGTGTAGATGTATATCCCGTGAAGGCTGAAATTGTGCAAGTTGGAGCGGAATTTCATGTCGGAATTTTGTTTGTCGCATCATATGCTCATCCTTTAAGGAAATAGCAAGGCAATTGGATCATTGTAGATACTGAACAAAATGGAGTTGATTGTTATATGGATCAACATGAAAAAGTTACAGATCTCAAGATCAAACAGTATATGTGGCTTGCTACTCTTCTTGTAAAAAGGTGTATATGTATTGTTTCTAAGAGATACATTTGTAACAGATGAGCAAATGTATACAATTTTATATAGCAAGTATGTATATGCGATTTATGCAGATAAAGGACCTATAGGAAAGGTTCAAAATCGTTTATACAATGTAATCGGCAACACTTTCTAACAAGTTTAGAAAAATATTGTCGAATTATAAAGGAATTTTTTAATTTATATCGAATACAAAATACGACACGGAGATGGAGTTATGGGGAACAGAATTCCCGAAGAAGTTGTTGAACAGATTCGGACATCATCCGATATTGTAGAAGTCATTGGTGAATACGTTCAACTTAGAAAACAGGGGCGTAACTATTTCGGCCTTTGTCCATTTCATGGTGAGAATTCTCCTTCATTCTCTGTTTCATCTGATAAGCAAATTTTTCATTGCTTCGGATGTGGAGAAGGTGGAAATGTATTTTCCTTTCTAATGAAAATGGAAGGACTGGCTTTTACCGAGGCTGTTCAAAAGCTAGGTGAAAGAAATGGAATTGCGGTTGCAGAGTACACATCAGGACAAGGACAACAAGAAGACATATCTGATGACACTGTCATCATGCAACAAGCTCATGAATTATTGAAAAAGTATTATCATCATTTATTAGTAAATACGGAAGAGGGAAATGAAGCACTTTCATATTTATTAAACCGTGGTATTACGAAAGAGATGATTGAGAAGTTTGAAATTGGTTATGCATCACCTGCTTGGGATGCGGCGACGAAAATTTTACAAAAAAGAGGTTTATCGCTGTCTAGTATGGAACAAGCTGGCCTTCTAATAAGAAGTGAGAAGGATGGTAGTCATTACGATCGCTTCCGTGGAAGAGTTATGTTCCCGATCTATACGTTACAAGGTAAGGTGATAGCGTTTAGTGGAAGGGCGTTAGGGGATGACACTCCGAAATATTTAAATAGCCCTGAAACACCGATTTTTCACAAAAGTAAATTGTTGTATAACTTCCACCAAGCAAGACCGTTTATTAGAAAGCGTGGGCAAGTGGTTCTTTTTGAAGGATATGCCGATGTACTAGCTGCGGTAAAAAGTGGTGTGGAAGAAGCTGTTGCGACAATGGGAACAGCTTTAACTGAAGAACAAGCAAAACTTCTGCGACGTAACGTTGAAACTGTTGTTCTTTGCTATGATGGTGATAAAGCAGGGCGAGAAGCGACGATGAAAGCAGGGCAATTATTGCTAAAAGTTGGTTGCCAAGTGAAAGTCACATCCTTGCCAGATAAGCTTGATCCTGATGAATATGTGCAACAATATGGGACTACCGCTTTTGAAAATCTTGTGAAATCAAGTGTGAGTTTTGTTGGTTTTAAAATAAATTATTTGCGTTTAGGGAAAAATTTGCAAGATGAGTCTGGCAAAGAAGAATATGTGAAAAGTGTTTTAAAAGAGTTATCGTTGTTACAAGATGCGATGCAGGCAGAGTCATATTTGAAGTCATTATCGCAAGAATTTTCGTATTCAATGGAAACACTTTTGAATCAATTGCACCAATATCGCAAAGAACAAAAGGTACAGCAAAAACAAATAAAGCAGGTTGCTAAACCGTCTCAAGTCGTTCAAACAAAACCGAAGTTAACAGGTTTTGAAAGAGCGGAAAGAGAAATTATTTACCATATGTTGCAAAGTGCAGAAGTAGCTGTTCGTATGGAATCCCATATAGAAGATTTTCATACAGAAGAACATAAAGGGATTTTATATGAACTATACGCATATTATGAAAAGGGAAATGAACCTTCAGTCGGAACATTTTTAAGTTGGCTCTCTGATGAAAAGTTGAAAAATATTATCACTGATATTTCGACGGATGAATTTATTAATCCAGAATACACAGAAGAAGTGTTGCAAGGCCATTTGGAGACGCTTAGGCGGCATCAGGAAAAACTTGAAAAGATGGAGATCATCTTTAAAGTGAAACAAATGGAAAAAACAGATCCTGTAGAGGCTGCTAAATATTATGTAGCATATTTACAAAATCAAAAAGCGAGAAAATAGCTTTTTTGATAAAGTTTTAGTATAATGAATGTTTGTATCTCGCGTAAGGAGGGGAACAGATGGCTGACAAACCAGCTCGTTCTAAACAAATTGAAACTGAAATGACCCTTGAGCAAGTGAAAGAACAACTCACTGAGCTCGGAAAAAAACGTGGCGTTCTTACATATGAAGAGATTGCAGAACGCATGAATGGATTTGAAATTGAATCCGATCAAATGGATGAATACTATGAATATTTAGGTGAACAAGGCATTGACTTAGTTGGTGATAATGACAACGAAGAAGGCCCTAATAATCGCCAAATTTCAAAAACAGAAGAAGAGTTTGACCTCAATGATTTAAGTGTACCACCAGGGGTTAAAATCAACGATCCTGTTCGTATGTATTTAAAAGAAATTGGTCGTGTAGACTTACTATCTGCAGAAGAAGAAATTCGACTTGCAACGCGTATTGAAGAAGGCGATGAAGAAGCGAAACGTCGTCTTGCAGAAGCAAACTTACGTCTTGTAGTAAGTATTGCAAAGCGCTATGTAGGCCGTGGTATGCTTTTCTTAGACTTAATTCAAGAAGGTAATATGGGTCTAATTAAAGCTGTTGAAAAGTTCGATTATCGTAAAGGTTTCAAATTTAGTACGTATGCAACTTGGTGGATTCGCCAAGCTATTACACGTGCCATTGCAGACCAAGCGCGAACAATTCGTATTCCAGTTCATATGGTTGAAACGATTAACAAGTTAATTCGTGTACAACGCCAATTATTACAAGATTTAGGTCGTGAACCGTCTCCTGAAGAGATTGGTGAAGAAATGGATCTTGCTCCAGAAAAAGTACGTGAAATCTTAAAAATTGCACAGGAGCCAGTTTCTCTTGAAACACCAATTGGTGAAGAAGATGACTCCCATTTAGGTGACTTTATTGAAGACCAAGAAGCAACATCGCCTGCGGACCATGCAGCCTATGAATTGCTAAAAGAACAATTAGAAGATGTGTTAGATACGCTAACAGATCGTGAAGAAAATGTTCTACGTCTTCGTTTCGGTTTAGATGATGGACGAACTCGTACGCTTGAAGAAGTTGGGAAAGTATTCGGCGTAACGAGAGAGCGTATCCGTCAAATTGAAGCAAAAGCACTTCGCAAATTAAGACATCCAAGCCGTAGTAAGCGTCTTAAGGATTTCTTAGAATAGGTTATTTTTTAAGTTTACTTCACCATTGTGAAGTAAACTTTTTTATTTTGTTAATTTTTGTTAAAATTTAGCTATCGGCAACGATTACAATTTCTTGTAATTTATTTTACAGAATTGTCTTTTGATTTGCAAATGCTCATTTTTCGATTTTTCGATTAATTTTGTTTATTCTATACAAAAATATATGTAGAAAAGCGAAAAATATGATGAGAAACGTTAATAATTATCGAAATAATAAGCGATATGACAATAAAAAACAATAAACTGAATTTATGGAATATTTTTAACAAGTGGTAGTTTACTCTTTTCTGATAGAGCGTTTTCAAGTACAATGGAAATGACTGAATCATCTAACTATTTAGGGGTATAGAGGGGGGAGAAGAGATATGAAACGTAATCCGCTGATTCCGTTCGCTCTTATTGCAGCATTGGGTATTATCGTTATGTTTGTATTTTCATTTCAGGGGCTAAATAAATCTAAAGAGTTAGCTGATGCAAAAAATGGCGGGAAGCCAGCACAAACGGCATCAAAACCAGAAGATATTGTGAAGCAAAGCTGTACGAGCTGCCATGGTGATCAGTTACAAGGGGCAGTTGGACCTAACTTGCAAAAAATTGGTGGGAAACTTTCAAAGGATGAAATTAAAGAAATTCTTTCGAAAGGAAAAGGCAATATGCCTGCCAATATAGTTCCAGCTGATCAAGCCGCTAAAGTAGCTGATTGGTTATCGAAGAAAAAATAAAGTTCCGTATGACAAGCCTTTTGCTTATGCAAAGGGCTTGTTTTTCTATATTTTCTAAAATACGATGAATGATAGAGCAGTGAATTGTTGTTATGGGCTTGCAACAACTACTATAAATTCATTATCATGGAGACAGACTGACAAGAGAAGGAGTAATGGAAATACATGAATGAAGTAAAGCTTTCAAAACGATTAGAAGAAGTTGTACGTGAAATACCAGTAGGATCTACAGTCGCTGATATTGGATCGGATCATGCGTATTTACCGTGTTATACAATTATAAATAATATTGCTACAAAAGCAGTTGCAGGAGAGGTCGTAGATGGACCATTTCGCTCTGCGCAAGCAACTGTAGCTGAAAGTGGTTTACAAGATAAAGTAGATGTGCGTAAAGGGAATGGACTAGCTGTTATCGCACCAGGAGAAGTAGATGTAATTACAGTTGCCGGAATGGGCGGAGCGTTAATTCGTGACATTTTAGAAAGTGGTAAAGAAAAATTAGAAGGTGTAACACGTTTAATTTTACAGCCTAATATTGCAGCGCATCATATTCGTGAATGGTTTATTGAGAATGGTTGGGAGCTTATCCATGAAAAAATCGTAAAAGAAGATGGGAAAATTTACGAAATTTTAGTAGGGGAGCGAGGAAATGTTGCAGCGCCTTACTCTGAAAATAAACAAGCTGAATTGTTTATGGGACCATTTTTAATAACAGAAAAAAGTGAAGCCTTCGTTGAAAAATGGGAAGGAGAATTAAAAAACTTCCAAAATATTTTAAAACAGTTAGAACGTGCAGCTGATTCTGAAGAAACAAAAGCGAAGCGTGGGGAAGTAGAAGCGAAAATGAAAATGATAGGGGAGGTTTTATCATGAGTAAAATTCCAAATGGCCATGAAATTATTTCTTTATTTGAAAGTATGTATCCGAAGCATTTGGCGATGGAAGGAGATAAGATTGGCCTGCAGATTGGAGCGCTTAATAAACCCGTGCGGCACGTATTGATTGCGTTAGATGTAACGGAAGAAGTTGTGGATGAAGCAATTCAATTAGGGGCAAATGTCATTATTGCTCATCATCCTTTAATTTTTAACCCGTTAAAAGCGATTCATACAGATAAGGCGTATGGGAAAATTATTGAAAAGTGTATTAAAAATGATATTGCAATCTATGCAGCGCATACAAATGTGGATGTTGCTAAGGGCGGGGTAAATGATTTACTTGCTGAGGCGTTAGGATTGCAAAATACAGAAGTTTTGGCACCGACATATGCAGAAGAAATGAAAAAAGTTGTTGTGTTTGTGCCAGTCACTCATGCAGAAGAAGTAAGGGATGCATTAGGAGACGCAGGTGCTGGTCATATCGGCAATTATAGCCACTGTACGTTTAGTAGCGAGGGTACAGGCACATTTGTGCCTCAAGAGGGGACAAATCCTTATATCGGGGAAACTGGACAGTTAGAACGTGTAGAAGAAGTGCGAATCGAAACGATTATTCCAGCTTCATTACAGCGGAAAGTGATTAAAGCAATGGTAACGGCGCACCCTTATGAAGAAGTAGCATACGATGTGTATCCGCTTGATAATAAAGGTGAAACGTTAGGCCTAGGAAAAATAGGATACTTACAAGAAGAAATGACGCTTGGTCAATTTGCAGAACATGTGAAACAATCATTAGACGTGAAGGGCGCAAGGGTTGTCGGTAAGTTAGACGATAAAGTGCGTAAAGTAGCTGTACTTGGTGGAGATGGTAATAAATATATAAACCAAGCGAAATTTAAAGGAGCAGATGTATATGTAACTGGTGACATGTACTATCATGTTGCTCATGATGCGATGATGCTCGGTTTAAATATAGTTGACCCAGGACATAATGTTGAAAAAGTAATGAAACAAGGTGTACAAAAGCAATTACAAGAAAAAGTAGATGCAAAGAAACTCAATGTACACATTCATGCTTCGCAGTTACATACAGATCCATTTATATTTGTATAAGAAAAATAAAAACCGTTGCTCATGCAAGCAACGGTTTTTATTATTGTTCTTTTTTCACTTTCACGCGAGGTAATATTTTTTGTAACGGTACTTTTCGAACTCTTTCCCATGTAGCGGGATTCATTGGGTTATATTGCTCTAAGAAAGCGATAACTTCTTTCGTAATTGGCGTTGGAGTAGAAGCACCTGCTGTAACAGCTACGTTTTCTACACCTTGTAGCCACTCTAATTGAATTTCGCTTACATCAGCAACTCGATATGCTTTTGTACCCGCGATTTCTTGTGATACTTGTGCTAAGCGATTTGAATTGTTACTTTTCGGATCACCAACAACAATTGTTAAGTCTGCAACATCAGCTTGTTTAGCGACAGCTTCTTGGCGAACTTGAGTTGCTAAACAAATTTCTTTATGGAATTCTGCTGTTGGGAATTTTTTTTGAATGTCCTCCATTAAATGTTGAACATCCCATTGACTCATCGTTGTTTGATTTGTTACTAAAATTTTATCTGTTGGGATTTCTAATGTTTTTAAATCATCGGCTCTTTCGATAAGGTGAACGATGTCAGGTGCAATACCAACTGCGCCTTCTGGCTCTGGATGATTTTTTTTACCGATATAAATGACATGATACCCTTCCGCTTTCTTAGCTTCGATAAGGTCATGCGTCTTGGTAACATCTGGGCAAGTAGCATCGATTGTCGTTAAACCTTTTTCTTTAGCGCGTTGTTTAACTTCTGGAGAAACACCGTGTGCAGTGAAAATAACAGTACCAGAATCAATTTTATCTAAAATTTCTAAGCGACTTGGACCGTCTAATGTGATGATTCCATCTTCTTCAAAAGCGTCTGTAACATGTTTATTGTGAACAATCATACCTAAAATATAAATGGGTCTCGGCAATGATTTATCTAATGCGGCGTTACGTGCAATTACCATTGCATCGACAACACCGTAGCAATAACCACGAGGGGAAATTTTAACAATTTTCATATGAGTAATCCTCTCCTTCTAAACAAGGGATACTTTTGTGCATAGTCTTTTACATTATAAAGGAGGAGTGGATAGAAAACAAAGGATTGTTACACATATAGTTTTGGTTTTGTTGCTGTTTGTTGAACTGGTTCTTTCGGTAACTCTTTTTCTATTACAGGTTCAATCACTATTTTCTTTCGTTTTCGTTTCTTTTTTTGAGGTGCAGGAGGCGGACTTTCTACTTCAACTGGCTCTGTTACATTTTCCGTTTGATTTTCTTCCGTGCTTTTTCCAGAGGTGAGGATTTTAACAATGCTTGGTAGACTACGCATAATAGGACCGTACTGTTCGACGACAGGACCTACAGATTGAACGACTTGGGATACTTTTTCGATGTTATTTATCATATTAGTTGGATTTGAAATTAAGTTCGAAAAAAAACTGCCGATGCCACTGCTTGCTGTTGCCGCAGCTGTAGTTGTGCCCCCGCGCGTTTCAGTTGATTCATACATTTGAGGCGGTATCATTTGCTCAGGATATTGCTGCATGTATGGTTGATATTGTGGATGTTGCTGCGGATATTGTTGTTGGTATTGCTGCGGATATTGCTGTTGATATTGGGGCGGTGGTGGTTGCTGATGCATCATCGGTTGCCCTTCCATTTGTCGGTAAGGTGGAACCATTTGCATAAAAGGCTCGGTTGGATCGTGTTTTTTAAAAAGCTTAGCAAGAAAACCTTTCTTTTTTTGTGCCATTGGTGGTAGTTGTGGAATTGGATATGGTGTATAAGGTTGCTGCCCTGGATTCGGATACATTTGCCTTGTAGGGGATTTCGGAAACATGTGAGAAATCCTCCTTTCTTCAGTTAGGTATATACACATACAATATGCAATAAAAGGGAAGAAGGTTAGTTTTTGAAGTGAAAACCTAAACTAAAGATGGATTTTACTTGTAGATTTCGATATAATGTAGACTTGACTGATTTGTGCGCGCAGTAGAAATTTTAGAAAGAAGGTGTAACTTATGACACAACAAACTTTTACACAGTATGATTTTAAACCATTTTTAATAGATGCAGTTCGTGAACTACGCTTTACAGAGCCGACAGGAATTCAGCAGAAAATTTTCCCAGTCGTGAAAAAAGGTGTAAGTGTAATTGGACAATCCCAAACAGGTTCTGGGAAAACACATGCATACTTACTTCCTACATTAAACAGAATTAATGCAAGTCGTGAAGAAGTACAACTTGTTATTACAGCGCCTACTCGTGAGTTAGCACAACAAATTTACGAAGAAATCGTGAAATTAACAAAGTTTTGTGCGGAAGACCAAATGATTACAGCACGTTGTTTAATTGGTGGAACTGATAAACAACGTTCAATTGAGAAATTGAAAAAACAACCTCATATCGTAGTTGGGACACCAGGACGTATTAAAGACTTAGTTGAAGAACAAGCATTATTTGTTCATAAAGCAAATACGATTATTGTCGATGAAGCAGACTTAATGCTTGATATGGGATTCATTCATGATGTAGACAAAATTGCAGCACGCATGCCTAAAAACTTGCAAATGTTAGTTTTCTCTGCAACAATTCCTCAAAAACTAAAACCGTTTCTGAAGAAATATATGGAGAATCCAGAGCATATTCATATCAATCCAAAACAAGTTGCAGCTGGAAACATTGAACACTATTTAGTGCCTTCTAAACATCGTAATAAAATTGATTTAGTGCATAAAATGCTACTTCAATTTAAACCGTATTTAGCAGTTGTTTTCACGAATACGAAAAAGATGGCAGACCAAGTTGCTGATGGATTAATGGAACGTGGCTTAAAAGTTGGACGAATTCACGGGGATTTATCACCACGTGATCGTAAAAAAATGATGAAACAAATTCGTGACCTTGAATTCCAATATATTGTTGCGACTGATTTAGCAGCACGTGGTATTGATATTGAAGGGATTAGCCATGTTATTAACTATGAGCTACCATCAGATTTAGATTTCTTCGTTCACCGCGTTGGAAGAACAGCACGTGCGGGGCATTCTGGTATTGCAGTGACGATTTATGATCCAGCAAACGAAGAAGCGTTAGATAGCTTAGAAAAACAACGTCATATCGAGTTTAAACATGTAGATTTACGTGGAGATGAGTGGGCAGATTTAGGTGAGCGTCGTCGTCGTAAGAGCCGTAAAAAACCAAATGACGAACTTGATGTTATGGCAACGAAAGTTATTAAAAAACCAAAAAAAGTAAAACCAAACTATAAACGTAAACTTGCAACAGAACGTGACAAAGTGAAGAGAAAATATAGCAATAAAAAAAGATAAGGGGTTTCCCTTATCTTTTTTTAATCCCGCTAATTTAAATGAAGAGTATAGTCTGTCTAAATAGTCATATGAATTTGTGTAGTGCGTCTTTTGTGAACAAACAATTCACTACATATTTCTACAAATTATGCTATCATTATATCTACTGTATATTGAAGAGGTGATTGTATGTTAAAGATTGGATCTCATGTTTCTATGAGTGGTAAGAAAATGTTATTAGCAGCAAGTGAAGAGGCTGTTTCATACGGTGCAACAACGTTTATGATTTATACAGGTGCACCGCAAAATACACGAAGAAAACCAATTGAAGAATTGAACATAGAAGCAGGAAGAAAACATATGGAGCTGAACGGAATTGAGGAAATTATCGTCCATGCGCCGTATATTATTAATGTTGGGAATACGACGAAGCCAGAAACATTCCAATTAGGCGTAGACTTTCTTCGCATGGAAATTGAAAGAACATCGGCATTAGGTGTAGCGAAACAAATTGTTCTTCACCCAGGAGCGCACGTTGGTGCTGGAGCAGATGCTGGTATTCAACAAATTATTAAAGGGCTTAATGAAGTGTTAACGCCAGAACAGACGGTTAACATTGCGTTAGAGACGATGGCAGGAAAAGGAACAGAATGCGGTCGTAGCTTTGAAGAAATTGCAAAGATTATTGATGGTGTAAAATATAATGAAAAGCTATCCGTATGCTTTGATACGTGTCATACGCACGATGCAGGATATGATATTGTAAATGACTTTGACGGCGTATTAAACGAATTTGATAAGATCGTTGGTATAGATCGTTTACAAGTACTTCATATTAATGATAGTAAAAATGTACGCGGAGCAGGAAAAGACCGTCATGAAAACATTGGATTTGGTCACATTGGGTATAAAGCATTGCATCACATTGTACATCATCCACAGTTAATGCATGTACCAAAAATTCTTGAAACACCGTATGTAGGGGAAGATAAAAAAGATAAGAAGCCACCATATAAATTGGAAATCGAAATGCTGAAAAACGGCACTTTTGATGAAGGGCTTCTTGAAAAAATTAAAGCGCAATAAGGAGGGGAAATCCCCTCCTTATTTTAGTAGTTGCTGAAATAATGTATTTACTTGTTGGGCAGTGGCAGGGGAAGTTACTTTTGCGATCTGTTTTAAGAGCTCTAGTCGCTCGTTGTTATCGTAAATATTAATATTTTTACCCTTCATAAGTAAAACGATTTGGTCAGCTTGTGCGGCTGTAATAGGAACTTCGTATTCTTTGCTATATTTTAATAACTCTTTTGTAGAAATATGATTTAATTTTTTATTAACAATTTGTTTAATGAGGTTCATCTTATTATCCTCCTTCACGCGTTCTTCTATCGAAATATATGAGCATGTAGCTTGTACATATTCGTATGGAGTTTCTTTTTTCATGAGGAAAAGAAGCGTATGTTATAATATAAGGACGAAACTACAGAAAAAGAGTACAGGGAGGGCTTATGGAGCAAAAGCAACATCGAAAAGAAAGTGTTATTCATCTTATTTATCGTTTAGTTATGATTATTTTTGGAGCAGCATGCGCGGCGGTGGCGATTGAACTATTTTTAATGCCAAATAAAATTATTGATGGTGGAATTATTGGTATTTCTCTTATATTAGATTATCTTACTCCTAACATTTGGTGGTTAAGTTTTTCTACTTTAGTCGTTGTTCTCAATATCCCATTTATGTATTCCGGTTATAAGCAAATTGGAAAAACATTTATGTTATCTTCGACATTTGGTATTGTAGCGTTAGCTTTCATTGAGTCAACGTTACATGCGGTGCCACCATTTACAACAGAACCTATTTTAGCGACAGTGTTTGGTGGGCTTATTTTAGGTCTTGGTGTAGGACTTGTAATTCGTCATGGTGGGTCGTTAGATGGAACTGAAATTATGGGGATTTTATTAACGAAGAAACTACCGTTCTCTGTTGGTGAATTCGTAATGTTTGTGAACTTATTTATTTTTGCATGGGCAGCATTTGTGTTTGGTGTGGAACAAGCGATGTATTCTGTTATGACGTACTATATCGCATTTAAAACAATCGATACAGTAATTCAAGGGCTAGATGAAACGAAGGCGGTTTTAATTGTATCTGATCAATATGAGGAAGTATCAAACGCGATTTTGCATCGTCTTGGCCGTGGAACGACAAAGCTTGTAGCAAAAGGTGGTTACACGGATAAAGAAAAAGAAGTTATTTATGCAGTTGTAACGCGTCTAGAAGTGACGAAATTAAAGTCAATTGTGCATGAAATTGATGAAAATGCGTTTGTTACGATTATGAGCACGCAAGAGACAAATGGTGGTAAGTTTAAATCGGCTATTCACTAAAAGTTTATAGGAATATTTTTTGAAAGCAGAGAATTTTTCTCTGCTTTTTGTTATAATAGTAAGGTTTCTTGAAAAAATAGATATATTTTAGGCAGATTGGTTTACAACTATAATAAGCTGTACTATAATTCAAATAGATATAAATCGGAATCATTCTGAATTAAAATAGGTGAGATGCTATGAATAATATATTAGAAATTGAAGGTTTAACATTCCGATATGAAGATCGGAATGTGTTAGAAAATATTAATTTGCAAGTTCCGAAGGGAGCTTTTTTAGGTTTAGTGGGACCGAATGGTTCAGGTAAATCAACTTTACTTAAGTGTTTATTAGGCGTTTTAAAGCCAAAAGAAGGAAGCATACGCGTGTTTGGCGTTGATAGTAAGAAGTTTAAGGAATGGAACAAAGTTGGTTATGTATCCCAAAAGGCAAATAGTTTCAATTCTGGTTTTCCAGCAACTGTTTCTGAAGTTGTCTCAATGGGACTTGTTTCGAAAAAAGGGCTTTTTCGCTTTTTTACAAAAGAGGATAAAAAAAAGGTAGAAAAAGCAATTGCTGATGTAGGGATGAGTGAGTTTCAAGGTCGTAACATTGGAGAGCTTTCTGGTGGACAGCAACAGCGTGTATTTATTGCTCGTGCGCTCGTTAGTGATCCTGAATTGCTTATTTTGGACGAGCCTACTGTTGGAATCGATGTGAAAAATGTGGAAAGTTTTTACGAAATATTAGAGGATTTAAACAAAAGGCTCGGGATCACATTAATTCTTGTTACTCATGATATGGGAGCTGTTACTGAAAAAGTAACACATGTTGCATGCCTAAACCAACATCTACATTTCCATGGAAATGTAGAGAAGTTCCGAGAGTTAGAAGATGCAGAAATGTCCGTCTTATATGGACATCATGTTCATCGTTTAGAACACGAACATGAGCATCACGGGAGGATATAATGATACAAGATTTTTTACAATATGACTTTTTACGTAATTCTTTATACGCAGGTATTTTAATTGGACTTGTTGCACCGCTAATTGGTGTGTTTGTTGTTATTCGTCGTTTATCTCTTATTGCGGATGCATTAAGTCACGTGACGTTATCGGGTATTGCAGCAAGTTTATTACTTGAAAAAACCATTTTTACAGGTGGATTTTTAAACCCCTTATATATGGGGATGATTTTCTCGATTGGTGGAGCGCTACTAATCGAAAAGTTACGAACTGTATATAAGCACTATCAAGAATTAGCAATTCCAATTATCCTTTCGGCAGGGATGGGGGTTGGAGTTATTTTCATTTCACTTGCAAATGGATTTAACACAGACTTATTTAGTTATTTATTTGGTAGTGTCAGTGCTGTAACAAGTACAGATTTAATTATTATTGGGATTGTAGCAATTGTTGTTGTTGCGACAATTATTTTATTATATAAAGAGCTGTTTCTATTATCATTTGATGAGGAATACGCAGTATCAACTGGTTTAAGAGCGAAATGGATTCACTTTATTTTCATTATATTAGTTGCTCTTGTCATTGCAGTATCAATGCGTGTAGTGGGGGTTCTTCTCGTATCATCATTAATGACATTACCAGTTGCAGCAAGTATTCGTATTGCTAAAGGATTTAAACAAACAATTTTCTTTTCCATTTTATTTGGTGAAATTGCAGTAATTGGTGGAATGTTTGCTTCGTATCAACTTGATCTAGCGCCAGGTGGTACAATTGTTATGATAGCAGTTCTTATTTTAATCGGTGCGATTTTATGGAAGAAGAAAAAAACTGCATAAAGTAGGGATAGGTATGAATCTAACAGAAGCTTTACGCCTAATGAAAGAAAAAGGATATAAACATACTGGAAAAAGAGAAGAGATGCTCAGATTATTTGCAGCACATAATCGTTATTTAACTGCGAAAGACGTTTTAGAACATATGAAAGACGATTATCCAGGGCTTAGTTTTGATACGATTTATCGTAACTTAACAGTTTTTGCTGAGATTGGTGTTTTAGAACAAACAGAATTAAATGGCGAAAAACATTTTCGTTTTACTTGTTCTATTATGGAACATCATCATCATTTTATTTGTTTGGATTGTGGGGGGACGAAAGAGATTACTTCCTGCCCAATGGATTTTATGAATAAAGATTTTACTGGTTATGAAGTAACGGGTCATAAGTTTGAAATATATGGTCGTTGTCCAAAATGTGCAAAGTAAAAGCTCGTCGGTTATGTAACTGACGAGCTTTTTTACGTAGAAAAGAAGGTTGCTCACAAATATTGTGGCAACCTTCTTTTTATTGTTCTTGTGTCTCTTTTTCTTTTTCTCGTTCAGCAGCCATTTCAGCAGCAATTACGTCGATTTCTTTTTTCAGTTCTTCTACCATTGTTTCTTCTGGTACTTTACGAACGACTTGCCCTTTACGGAATAATAATCCCTCTCCACGTGCACCGGCAATACCGATATCAGCTTCACGAGCTTCACCAGGGCCATTTACAGCGCAACCAAGTACTGCAACTTTAATTGGTACTTGAAGTGTAGAGATGTATTCTTCCACTTCGTTAGCAATGCTAATTAAATCGATTTCAATACGACCACAAGTTGGACAAGAGATAAGTGTTGCTGCATTAGACGCAAGACCGAATGATTTTAATAATTCGCGAGCAACTTTTACTTCTTCAACTGGATCAGCACTTAATGAAATACGTAGTGTATTTCCGATGCCTTTATTTAAGATTGCTCCAAGACCAGCAGCACTTTTTACAGTTCCGGCAAACAATGTTCCAGATTCTGTAATACCTAAATGTAATGGATAATCAAAAGCACGAGCAGCTTTCTCGTATGCTTCGATTGCTAAGTTAACATCAGAGGCTTTCATAGATACGATAATATCGTGGAAATCTAAGTCCTCTAAAATTTTAATATGATGTAGCGCGCTCTCAACCATACCATCTGCAGTTGGGTACCCGTACTTTTCTAAAATGTGTCGCTCTAATGAACCAGCGTTTACACCGATACGGATTGGAATACCGCGCTCTTTTGCTGCATTTACAACAGCTTCTACTTTATGGCGACGACCAATATTACCTGGATTGATACGTACTTTATCGATGCCACCTTCAATTGCTTTTAAAGCAAGGCGATAATCAAAATGAATATCAGCAACAAGTGGAATGTTGATTTGTTTTTTTATATCAGCAATAGCATCTGCTGCGCGTTCATCTGGAACGGCAACGCGGACGACTTGACAGCCGGCTTCTTCTAAACGCTTGATTTCAGCAACTGTTGCTTCAACATCATGTGTTTTTGTTGTTGTCATACTTTGTATAATTAATTCATTATTACCGCCGATTGTTAAATTACCGACTTTAACTGGACGTGTTTTTGTACGATGAGTCATTTCATTCACGAATAGATCGCTCTCCTTATAAAAGAAGTTTCTTATTTAGTCCCTCATATCAATGATAGTATACGTGATATAGGGCTATAGAAACCGAAGTACTCGGTTTCACTTTTACTATTGTATCAGCGCCTTTATGTAATTGACAAGGATTAAGTGATAGCTTATTGATATAACGGGAATTTATAAGACTTTCCAATTTGTATTTTTGTAGCAGATGTACTTTTGTTTAATTGTTTAAAGTCGTCAATGACTTTTTCTATGGAAGGAATTTTTTTCTTGTTAATTTGTTCTGTAATAGAAAGAACTGTCTCACCAGTTTTTACTTCAATTGTTTTATAAGATACATCCGTTTCTTTTTCTGTTTTGTTCGCTTTATTTTGTTGACTGTCTGTGTTTTCTTTTTTAATTGTTTGAGCAGCAGTTGTTTTTTTATATGAACTTAACATCGGTAAAGTACCGATTTTTATATCGTAATAAAATATATAACCGAGAACAAGCACGAATAGGAATATACCTAATCTCTTCATATTCTTCACTCCTTTGCTAGGAATATATGCTTGTCCCAAAAAAAAATGCCTATTTAGGCATTTTTTATTTTTCTTTCGGTTTGGGTACCTCTTTAATCGTTAAGTATAGAACGATTAAAACAACAGCGATATAAATGAACGTTGCTCCAGGTACGACGATTTTGAATAAATCCATAATCATGAAGAAAATGGTTGGGATCGTGTAGCTGTATGCAGTTAGTGTCCAAACTTGTTTATAGGATAGTTTACGTTGACCGCTCATAGCAGAACCGATGAACGCAAGTAAAGTCACGCCTACAAAAGTGATGAATAATTGGAATAGGTACACTAAGAATCCAATAACAAATAATAAAATTGGATAAATATTATCGAATAAAGAAATAAATTCTTGTAGATCTTTTTTCTCAAGAGATGCACCTAACAAATCGTTATAAGAATACGTTTGTGTTTGACCATTTCCCATAGAGACTACTTTATCTTTTAAAACAAATAAACCTGTTTTATTTTGATATTTTTCTAGGTCTGTTGAATTTGGATCAAATACGAAAAGTGTATTTCCTTCTTCTTTTTCAATAGGTTGATCAATATCGGCTTTTAGTTCGCCATTTTCGATTTTAAAATCAGGTAAATCTTTATCGATGACTTGATTTACCATGCCAACACCATCCTGGATAAAACTACCGTACAAAAAAGTTCTTGGAATAGTAGTAATTAAGCAAAGTAGCATAATATACAAAATGGTTTTACCGATTTTTTGAAAACGGAATAGTGCCATATCTTTAGGCGAGTATATGCTTTTTACGAATTGGGTAAATATGGACATAGATTCACTTCCTTTATGTATGTATAAAATCATTGTAACGTAGGAATCTAGAGAATCTCAAGATATATTATATTTACATATAGTGGAGATAACTAAATTTCTTTTATTAACTTTCTTCTTTTAAATAAGAAAAATACAATTGACACTTTTCTTTTCTATATGGTAAATTTATCTTACATTTCTTAAAGAGCATATCCGATAGGAATTCCTCTATTTGATATGTTGTTACATACATAATTGTGGACCCTTAGCTCAGCTGGTTAGAGCAGACGGCTCATAACCGTCCGGTCGTAGGTTCGAGTCCTACAGGGTCCATATCCATTTCGCATGTTTATTATGTTAGCAGGAAGCTTCCTTGTAGAAGGAAGCTTTTTTTACGGAATATATGAGCATTTTAATTGAAAAGAAGTGGGAATTTTGCTACTTTAATGATAGCAAGACAATGTGATTTATTTGTTTGCACCCTATGGCAATTAGGGTAGAATGAAGTTGTATGTCACTTAAGTGGCAATACATAAACTGGGAGGAATATAACAATGGCAAAACACGAATTACCAAATTTACCTTATGCGTATGATGCTTTAGAGCCTCACTTTGACAAAGAAACAATGAACATCCATCATACAAAACATCACAACACGTACATTACAAACTTAAACGCTGCTTTAGAAGGTCATGCAGAATTAGCTGACAAAAGCGTAGAAGAATTAGTTGCAAACTTAAACGAAGTACCAGAAGCAATCCGTACAGCAGTACGTAACAATGGTGGCGGACATGCTAACCATACATTCTTCTGGACAATCCTATCTCCAAACGGCGGAGGACAACCTGTAGGTGAACTTGCAACTGCAATTGAAGCAAAATTCGGTAGCTTCGATGCATTCAAAGAAGAATTCGCAAAAGCTGGCGCAACTCGCTTCGGTTCTGGTTGGGCTTGGTTAGTAGTAAACAATGGTGAGTTAGAAGTAACAAGCACTCCAAACCAAGATTCTCCTTTAACTGAAGGTAAAACTCCAGTTATCGGTTTAGATGTTTGGGAGCATGCTTACTACTTAAACTACCAAAACCGTCGTCCAGACTACATCGGCGCATTCTGGAACGTTGTAGATTGGAACGCTGCTGAAAAACGTTACCAAGAAGCAAAATAATCGTAATAAATATAGAAAAAGCTAGGGGAGAGCTCCTAGCTTTTTTCTATGCTTTCCTTTTACATAATTGGGCTTGTCTTTGGAAGACTAGAACATGAAGTAAAGGAGAGTTGTGTATGAAATGGAAACATATAATTGGTGACGTTGAAGTGAATCGGGATTTAGTGTTATTGCTCCTTATAGGAGGTTTATACACGCTCGCAATTTCTTTATCGAATACGTTTGTAAATATTTATTTATGGAAACAAACACAAAATTATGTGAATCTTGGCTTGTATAATTTAGCCAGCGTGGTATTACAGCCTCTCACATTTCTTGTAGGGGGAAAATTAGCGAAACGTATCGATCGCTCGATTTTATTACGAATAGGAGTAGGGACGCTCGCAATTTTTTTTATTGTTGTCTTAGTAGCAGGGAAAAGTGCTTCTCAGTATATTTTATTAATGGGGGCTCTTTTAGGAG
Source organism: Bacillus cereus group sp. BfR-BA-01441 (assembly GCF_022663075.1). NCBI lineage: Bacteria > Bacillati > Bacillota > Bacilli > Caryophanales > Bacillaceae > Bacillus > Bacillus cereus group sp. BfR-BA-01441. Next base: position 5,792 of record NZ_JAKUEU010000017.1, on the reverse strand, counting down.
TAGGATACGGTTTTTACTGGTTGGCTTTTAACTTATTGACATTTGAAATTACAGAACCAGAAACAAGAGATTTCTTTAATGGGTTTCTTGGACTTCTTACATCCTTCTCTGGAATGATTGGACCAATAGCAGCAGGATACACAATTTCACGTATGGAGAAATGGAGTGGCTATACTGTTATATTCTTTCTTTCATTAGTTCTATTTGCAATTGCTGTCGTCTTAAGCTTCTTTTTATCTAAAAGAGAATGTGAAGGGCGTTATGAAATCGTGCAAGTATTGAAAGAACGACGGATTGATAAAAATTGGGGAAAGATTACACGAGCTCATTTTTTCCAAGGATTGAGAGAAGGAACGTTTATTTTTGTCATTTCAGTATATGTTTATTTAGCAACTAATAGTGAGTTTGCATTAGGGAAATACAGTTTAGTGAACTCTGCTGTATCCTTTGTATGTTACTACTTAGTTGCTCGTATGTTAAAGAAGGAGTGGCGAAAAAAAGCAATTTTACTTGGAGGCATTATTTTATATGCTGTCGTCTTTTTAGTTATTTTCAATGTTACATACACGAAATTACTTATTTATGCGGCATGTATTGCAATTGCATATCCTATATTACTTGTTCCGTACGGATCAATGACATATGACGTAATTGGTAGAGCGAAAAATGCGAGAGAATGGCGTGTGGAATATGTCGTTGTTCGGGAGTTGTGGTTAAACGCCGGAAGAATCTGTTCCATTTTAAGTTTTTTATGTGCTGTACTATTCTTTCCACCTGAAAAAAGTTTACCTTACTTATTATGTATTTTAGGTGCTGGACATTTTCTTATTTATTTTGCAGTTAAAAATGTCAAATATGATGAGGGAAATGCGAGTAAAGCAAGTGTTGTAACGCAAGGGAACGCGCAAAATCAAACTGAACCAGAAGGTTAACTTCTCGTTTGTTTTATGCTAGAATAGAAAAAGATGTAAGACAGCAGTGAGGACACCTGTATGAAGGTGTCCCTTTCACATTACATAGCTGTTGGTAGAGGGGGTTTGTATGAGCAAGAAGCAGAAGCAAAATAAGAAAAAGACCCACGTTCCTTTTCGGTTAAACGTGCTGTTTTTCTGCGTGTTTTTAATGTTCTCCGCGGTTATTGTAAGGCTCGGATATGTACAAATTGTTCGCGGTGAAGAATATAAGAATGAAGTGGAGAAGAAAGAAAACTCAACGATAAGTAATCCTGTACCGCGTGGGAAAATATTTGACCGTTATGGGCGACCTGTAGTAGATAATGCAGCCGTTCGTACTATTACATTTACAAAAATGAAAGGATCAACTGCAGAAGATCGCTTAGAAACAGCGAAAAAGCTAGCAGATTTGATTGAAGTACCGACAGATAAATTAACAGATCGCGATAAAAAAGATTATTGGCTTGCTATGCATAAAGAGGAAGCTAAAGAAAAAATTACGAATAAAGATCGTCAAGAGTTTAAAGATAAAAAAATTGATGATAAAGAATTAGACGAGCGTCAGCGAAGTCGTGTAACAGAAGAAGAGATTAATCAATTATCCGCAAAAGATCTAGAAATACTAGCGATTAAAAGTAAGATGGACGGCGGATATGCAATGACACCTCAAGTTATTAAAAAGGATGCTACAGAAAAGGAATATTCGATTATTAGTGAAAACCTAGCAGCATTACCAGGTGTAGATACGAATGTTGATTGGGAGCGAAAATATACGTACGATGATTTATTCCGAAGTGTACTAGGTGGGGTGTCGACATCTGATGAAGGCTTACCGAGAGAAAGACTAGATTACTATCTTGTTCGTGATTATAATCGAAATGACCGAGTAGGAAAAAGTTATCTTGAACAACAGTATGAAGATAGTCTGCACGGTACGAAAGCAGAAGTTAGAAATGTTACAGATAAAAACGGTAATATTTTAGAAACGATTAATGTATCAAAAGGACAAAGTGGTAATGATCTGAATTTAACAATTGATATGGAATTACAAAAGCGTGTGGAAGATATTCTTGCGAAGAATTTAATGAGATTTAAAGGAAGCGAACCTCTTTTAGATCGCGCATTCGTTGTAATGATGAACCCAAAAAATGGTGAAGTTTTATCTATGGCGGGGAAACAATTAGTTAACGAAGATGGTCAAACGAAAGTAAATGACTTTGCATTAGGTACCATGACAAGTTCTTATCCGATGGGATCAACTGTAAAAGGTGCAACAGTACTTACTGGATATCAAACTGGTGCGATTCAACCAGGATCGGTGCAATTGGATGAACCAATTAAATTAAAAGGTACACCTACGAAGTCGTCTTGGAAAACGATGGGATACATTAATGACCTTACAGCTTTAAAAATGTCTTCTAACGTTTATATGTTTAAAACAGCGATGAATATCGCCGGTGTTAAATATGTGAGAGGTGGTACGTTAGATATACCTCAAAAAGCATTTGATACGATGCGTTATTATTTTGGACAGTTTGGACTTGGTGTAAAAACAGGAATTGATTTACCGAATGAATCTGCTGGTCAGATGGGTAGAAGTAGTCAACCAGGTTTCTTACTAGATTTATCAATTGGACAGTATGATACGTATACACCGCTTCAATTAGCGCAATATATTTCGACGATTGCCAATGGCGGATATCGCATGCAACCACAAGTTGTAAAAGAAATTCGTCAACCGGCAGTGAAACCAGATGAAGTTGGGAAAGTTGTTCAATCTATGGAACCGAAAGTATTAAATCGTATTGATATGCCGGAATCGCAAATTAAACATGTTCAAGAAGGATTTAGACAAGTGTATAATGATTCAGGTGGTACAGCTACAAAATACTTTACAGGTGCAAAATATAAAGCGGCAGGGAAGACGGGTACGGCGCAAACTGTGTATGGTGGAGATAAAGAGATTGGTAGAAATGCAAAAGGTGAACGTGTGGAAACATATAACTTAACATTAGTAGGTTATGCGCCACTTGAAGATCCAGAAGTAGCATTCTCTGTTGTCGTTCCATGGGTACATGATGATAAGACTGGTATTAATGGATATATTGGTCGTGAAATTATGGACGCTTACTTTGATTTGAAAAACAAGGAAGTAAATGGTGAAGCTCCAAAAGATGATAAAGACAATAAAAATAAAGAGCAAGATGATGAATAAAAAAGTTGTAAAAAAGCACACTATCTGAAAAGATAGTGTGCTTTTTTTTATGGTTTATGCATATCGTGTAATAAATGTGGACAAGTATACAACATTGAAAAAACGCGGCCGTATAAATGATACTTGTATATGATGGGATAGGGGATAACTGTTTTATAGGGAAATCATCAGAGGAAATGAATAGCTACTACTGAATTAAAATTGTACCGTATGTTGATTTTTGTGGAACTTTACAAAACTTTTACAAACAATTAAAACCGAATTAATAGTTTAGCAGTATTCTTATATCTGTAATCCTGTTATTTCCGGTTACTTCTAGGAGGAAGAACACGTGAAATGGATGCGTACACCGATTAAAGTTTTCGTATTATCAATATGGTTCCTCTGTTTTGAAATGTCTACTGCATTTGCTTTAAATGATACGGGAGAAGTGAGAGTTGATGGATCCTCAACGGTTTTTCCTATTATAGAAGCAGTAGCGGAGGAATATACAAAGGTGCATCCAGACGTGAAAATTTCCATCAGTATTTCTGGAACTGGGGGAGGATTTAATCGTTTCAGTAAAGGAGAAGTAGATATAAATAATGCTTCGAGAGTAATGAAACAAGTCGAGAAAAATGAAATGAAGAAAAACTCTATTCAGTTCACACCTTTTGAGGTTGCTAACGACGGTCTTACGATTGTTGTGAATCGCCATAATACATGGGTAGACGATATGTCAGTAGACGAGTTACGACTACTTTGGAGTGAAGATGGAAGAGAGAAGCGATGGTCACAAATTCATTCAACATGGCCACGTGAACAAGTGAAGTTTTATGCACCAGGCGTAGACTCTGGTACGTATGATTATTTTCAAAATGTCATCTTACAAAATCATCGCATTGTAAAAAAAGTCTCTTTGTCTGAAGATGATCAAGTTATTATGCAAGGGGTAATGAATGATAAACATGCCATTGCTTTTGTAGGATATGCTTATTATATGGCTAATCGAGATAAGGTGAAAGCAATAAAAGTAAATGGTGTATTTCCGACGAAAGAGACCATTCAATCAGGTAAGTATAAGCCGTTATCTAGGCCGCTACTTACTTATGTGAATAATGCATCTATCCGAAATAAAATGAATGTAGCAAACTATGTTGAGTTTATGATTCAGCATGTCGGTAACCTCGCTGAAGAGGTCGGATATGTAAAATTAAGAAAAGAAAAATACAATGAACAGCTGCGTATGTTAACAGAAATAAAAAGGTAATGTCAGGGTGGAAAGGGGTTTTCATCTTTGGCTCATAATGACAAAAGTCAAATTACATTTTCTGTACAACATTTGATTGAAAGAAATACAAAACAAAGAAAAAAAACGCAGCGAATCAATCGAATAGTGCCTTTATTACTAAAAATAATTGCTAGTGTTTCTATTGTGACGACACTTGGAATTGTTTTTACGCTCTCTAATGAAACAATCATGTTTTTTCAAAAAATATCATTATACTCCTTTTTAACGGAGAAAGAATGGTTACCATTTTTTGAAGATCCTAAATTCGGTATATTACCACTTATATGTGGAACGTTCCTTGTAACAGCAATTGCTATGTTTGTAGCAATTCCTATCGGTTTAGCGTGTGCCGTATTTTTAAGCGAATATGCTTCAAATAGTGCACGAAAAATATTAAAGCCGATGTTAGAACTATTAGCAGGTATCCCGACAATTGTATATGGTTTTTTTGCATTAACAGTTGTTACACCGCTTTTACAAAGGATTATACCAGATTTACAGTTTTTTAATGCGATTAGTCCAGGAATCGTTATCGGATTTATGATGATGCCTACAATTGCATCTCTATCTGAAGACGCGATGAGAGCTGTGGCGAAAGGGACGAAAGAAGCTTCATTAGCACTCGGAGCGACGCGGTTTGAAATGGTAAAACAAGTGGTGTTTCCGTCCGCTTTTACAGGGATTATGGCAGCAATTATATTAGCAGCTTCTCGTGCAATTGGTGAAACGATGATCGTTGTAATTGCAGCAGGATCCACACCAAATGTATCGCTTGATCCGACACATTCTATTCAAACGTTAACAGCCTATATTGTGCAAGTAAGTTTAGGTGATGCTCCGCATGGAACGATTACGTATTACAGCATGTATGCTGTAGGCGCAACGTTATTTTTGTTTACCTTTATTATGAACATCATTTCGCAGTCAATTATGCGCCGTTTTAGGAGGATGACATAATATGCGAATGTTGAATCATAAAAAAATACAAAAAAATATGGCATCACGCTTTTTAAAAGATCGAATTTACAAATTGTTATTTTATATAGCAATTTTATTTTCAATCGTAATTTTGTTTTTGTTACTGTTTCAAATTGTTGAAAAAGGTATAAGTTATCTTTCAATAGATTTCTTTACAAATTTCGCTTCACGTAATCCGAAAGAAGCTGGTATTGCTGCAGCTTTGTCAGGGACAATATTATTTATGAGTATTGTTATACCTGTTTCTTTTATATTTGGAGTTGGAACAGCACTTTATTTAGAGCAATATGCGAAGGAATCTCTATTTAAAAAAATAATAGAGATTAATAATCAAACGTTAGCAGGAGTACCATCCGTTGTATTTGGATTGCTTGGT